>JBKPMX010000113.1:0-9855 GCA_046765655.1 Acidobacteriota bacterium | reverse complement strand
GTGGACCAGGTAAAGTTTGTGCGAGCTTTGCCACAGTGCCGTAACCCACTGCGCAGACGTCGCACAATTTTTGGGTCACAATTACATCCGGCTGCAGTTTTCGTAGAAGCGGCTCATCGATCGTGTAAATAGTGCCGTTATCGTCCAAGGCGCGGCGCACCCACTGGTGCACTTCGCGGCTGGCCAGATCTAACTCATGCACCGGACAACGCGTAACACGCGGCCGATGATTAGCTTCATCAGGAAAATCGCATTCATGCGAAACACCAACAACTTGGTCCATTAATCCGAGGCCAGTCGCGATTTCAGTAGCAGCCGGCAGCAATGAAACGATCCGATGCATCATTCTTATCGATTAATTGATCAGCCGGTCGGTAACCAGGAACGCCACCCCGTAACACAGAAAGATGGACGCTCCAGCAGTTAGGCCAGCGAGAATCGCCTCAGGCCAGGAATCGCGCCGCAGCATGCGGGCCAGCAGCGCGAATGCGATCGCTATTCCGAATTCGCCTAGAATGATGTACCACGGTGTAAACGAGATCATTCGGCAACCGCTGTATTGCCACCACTGAATTCTACGAGCCATCTCTTCGTAAAACGGGATGTTGATGGCGCCGAGCGATCCGATCACTAGCAGGCCGGTCTTGCCGAAACGCTCCCACAATCGCAGCCCGATATATCCGAACTGCACCGCCACGACCTCCCACGCCAGCGGCATCCACACGGGCGAGCGCCAGATCATTGGGCCGCCGCCTATGGAATAATCGAGCGTCCGCGTGTAATCGACCAGCCAAGCATCAGCGGCAAGTTCCGTAAGTCCGACTACAACTCCGAAGACAAGAAATCGCGCCAGTAATGTGTCACGCCTAACGACTGTAAACCCAATGAGTAAACAATTATCGATAACATTAAGAGCGACGCCCGTTCGCCAGTCCGACCACGGCGCGAATGTCAGTAGCGAAACGGCAATCACGTTGATACCAATCGTTGCAATTACGACAAACAGGCGCTCGCGTTCTAGCCGCCAGTCAATCGGGTTCGTGAGTGACACAATTCCGCTGTAGCGAGCAGCTCGAGAGATAGTCAACGCGAAAATGGGTTCTGTATGATTAAACTTTATGAAACAGATGCGCGGAGGCATCGTGCTCCAAAGCACTTCAGGCGGATTCATCCGGGAGCGGTTTTCATTTCGCGAAGCATTAGGAGTGCACACGTGTGCGGGCATCCCCGCATCCGCCTTTTCGAACAAGCGCGGGTCATTTGAAAGCGATGCGGGGATGCACCGCACTCCAAAGCGCTTTGCGCAAAATCTATGGGCTCCGTCGTTGATATGATCAGCCCTCTTGACGTCTGCGAGCCCACCCTGTTAAGCCCATGCGGTGAAACGGCTGCTTTGGATCGACATTTCAAAGGGTCTTGCCATTCTGTTTGTCGCCTATTTTCACTTTTTCACGACTTATTTCCAACATGGCGTACTTCCGCCGCCTGACTGGAGCAATCTCGCGGCAGGCACACTGACGATCCTTCGACTGGCGTGGCTCAAAATTTCCGGCCTCGGTTTCCATGCAGTTGGTGTGTTCATCATCCTAAGTGGCTGGACTCTTATGCAATCGACGGTACGTCGCGCCGGAAAGGGACAAATTGCATGGGGCGGATGGTATTGGGCGCGGTTGCTACGGCTGTACCCGATGTATTGGGTCGCGCATTTGGTTTATCTGCTGTCGCCTTTCGTCGCGCGTCTCGAGCCGGTGGACGATAGGATCATCCTGAGCCTGCTCGGCCTGCGCTTCATCGATATCGAGATGAACTTCATGTATCTCAACGCGGCATGGTGGTACTTCGCCCTGCTAATCCAGTTTTATTTGATCTTTCCCCTGCTCTTCTGGTTGGCGCGGCGTGTTGGACCATGGTGGTTTCTTTTCATTGGATGCGCTGCGGGATTTTTCGCCCGCTACGTCTTGCTCGTGCTATGGCCTCAAAACGGATTGTGGGTTCTCGGCGGGTTTGCAATTTGTCGATTGCCGGAGTTTGCCCTTGGGATGTCATTAGCGATGTGGTACACGCAATCGCCCGCACGGTTGGAATGGTTTCTTCTTCGTGGCGCAGGATTCGCAGTTGGCTTGGTCCTCTACCCCGCTGCATTGCAACTCTATGACGGACTTTTCGACTACATCTTTGTCGATTTCGCCACGGGTACATGTTGTATGCTGGAGATTGTTGGAATCGCCGGATTTATTTCCCTGTCCAATCGGCCCGGCAAATTGTTCGGACTCGTTGGGCTCTATTCGTATGGCCTGTACCTGATTCACCAACCGTACGTGATCTGGCTTGGACTCCGTATTCGCGAAGTACCTATCTGGGGGTTCTTATTGATTTGCATCCCTACTCTCGCTGTTCTCAGTGCATGGGGCATGCTTCTGGAAAAGGCAACAAACGCGCTGGTCAATAAGCTCGCGTCTCTGAAAAAGCGCGCTCACGTTTAGACACGTCGCTCTCGCTTTGGTGGTGGCGATGGGGATTTTCGTGCTATTTAAGCAAGCGGTCCGTCCGCGTGCTTCGGAGTCTGTCATATCGAGCTAAGTGCTCCTGGCCAAGTGTAGCTTCGCTTCGATTTCTTCAACGATCTCCTCCGGCGCTCGTTCCAACGCAACTGTTATCGCGTGCTCGTCCGCCTGCGGCTCCTCCAAGTCATCGAATTGACTCTGTAATAAGGCCGCATTCATGAAATGCCCTCGCCGGCTGCGCAGTTGCTTTTCGACCAGCGCGTAGTCCCCGCGAAGAAACACAAATTTTACTTCGTCGCTGACGCGCAGACGATCGCGATAAGCACGTCTTAAGGCCGAACAGGCCAGCACACCACTTTCCCCGGCGCAAACCAACTGCTCGATTTGTTTGCGCAAACAATTCAGCCACGGCCATCGGTCCTCGTCGGTCAGTGGCCGACCGCTACGCATCTTCTCGATATTTGCCGCCGGATGAAAATCATCCGCTTCAAGAAAATGCCAGTTAAGTTCTCGCGCCAACAGCTTGCCAATCGTCGTTTTGCCAGCGCCAGAGACTCCGAAAATGATTATCACCACGGCCCACCAATTTTTCCCCGACTGCCAATTTTTTCCACGGCGAACGCGAAAACAACGAAGAGCGTACAGAAGATCCAAACACCCATGACCGTGGCCTTATCCGTCAGTGACGTGCGCAGCACGTATGTATCGCCGATCTGGACAATGACGAGAACAATCCCGAAAGCGATCACAGCTCTTTTGCGAATTGCCGGCATCACATTTCGCGCAAGATACAGAACGATCCCTCCAGCAAGTAACGCGATTTCCAACGCAAACTCCAGGTCGCGATAATTCCACAAACCAAACCCGATTTTCCAATTGTTATCGTAGATCGCGAGATCGCGTGGATGCGCAACGAGATCGAGAACTCAATGCGAAAAAACCGCGATGCCAACAATCAAAGGCGCAGACTTACTGTAGGAGCGGTCGTGTCGGCCGCTTACGGTCTTATAAATCAGAGCAGCAACGACACTCCAAATCATTGCCGTGATCAAACTGTGCGAGTACGGGTGAAAATACGAATCGAGCATGCTACCCGCAGTGAAACCTTTAATTACGCGCAACTTCTCAATCCCAAGCAGCACCAACGCCGCCCAGATGTAGTCGAGAAATTGAACTGCGATGAACAACACCCAGAGCGGAATTCTGTTTCGTTCCGTTCTGCATGCAAAAGCGACACTATAATGCCCAACAAACATTCCTCTCCTACGCGTTCGTGACGCTGCTTGCCCCGCCGTAGCCTTGTGCGAAGGCGGGTAATCTCCAACGAACATGTGGCAGCGAACTGTAGGGCGTTTGTGTCAAACGCCAACGACAGGCGTAATAGTGGATAATGAAGAAAACAAAGGTCGGGTGAACTCCGCGATCCATTCTTCCTAGGCAAAAGCGGCCGCTGCCTAGGGCGTGGCTCTTTGTGGACCATCGGCAGGCTTGATTTGGAGTAGCTCTTTCCTTAAATCGCAGTGTGAGCCCTGCCGAGGATTTGGGACACGGGGGGGCGGCCCCTTTTACTACCACGCACTGGAGCGTGGTACTCGAGGCACAAGGTGATTCGCCAGAGGCGCAAGAAGCTCTCGAAAAGCTCTGCCGCATTTATTGGCGACCTATTTATAGCTTCGTGCGGCGACAGGGTGTCGGGCCCGAGGAGGCGGAAGATTTCACCCAGGGTTTCTTCGCGTTGTTATTGGGGCGCAAAGATCTGAATACCGTCCGCAAGGAGAAGGGGCGACTTCGTTCTTATCTTATTGCGTCGCTCAAGAATTTTCTGACCGACGAGTCGCGCCATGCCATGGCGATCAAGCGAGGAAAAGGACAGCGACTCATTCCGTTGGAAGAACTGGGCGATGACGAGCGCATGCAGATGGAACCGGCGGACCTGATGACTGCCGAGCAAATTTACGAACATCGGTGGGCTTCGGCAGTGCTGGAACACGTGCTTAGCCGATTAAAGCATGAATACCGCGCGGCAGGCCACGCCGGGTTGTTTGATTCTTTGAAGCAATTGCTGCCGGACGAACCTGGCGCGCTCTCGCAGGCGGACGTTGCTGCGCAATTAGGCATGACCGAGAATGCTGTCAGGCAGGCGTTTCACCGATTTCGGCGGCGCTACCAATTGTTATTGCGAGAGGAAATTGCCCACACAGTTGCTATGCCTAGCGATATCGAAGATGAGTTGCGCCATTTAATTTCGGTAGTAGCGGGATAACGTGCGGTAAAATTTTACGCAGTACCAACTGGGGGAATGCCCGAGCAATTCTCCGGTCATGATCACAGTAACCAGAGTCTGCCGAAAGTGCGGTACGAAAATCTTTTCTGACGCACCGGAAGGGCTGTGCACACGCTGCTTGCTTGAAACAGCGCTCCGGACACCGCTCGAAGAGACTGTTGCGCCGACTCCTTGGGATGACTCTAGCCGCATGTACATCGGACAAAGACTCTTCGGCCGTTACAGGCTCATTAGGATTTTGGGCAGAGGCGGAATGGGAATTGTCTGGCTGGCGCACGACGAAGAACTAGAACGCAATGTTGCGCTTAAATTTCTCCCTGACTTGCTCATTCACGATGCTGCCGTGCTCAGCAATCTCAAGCACGAGACCAGACGTTGCCTGGAACTCACCCACAAGAACATCGTACGCATTTACGATTTCGTGCACGACGAACGCTCGGGTTGCATTTCCATGGAATACATTGATGGCGACACCGTATCGAAATTGCGCTGCGATAAAAAGCGAAAGGTCTTTGAGGCGGCCGAACTGAGCGATTGGATGAGCCAGTTCTGCGATGCGCTGAACTATGCGCACAACTACGCACGGATCATCCATCGCGATTTGAAGCCGTCTAACCTGATGGTCAATCAGCGCGGCGAGCTCAAAGTGTCCGACTTTGGGATCGCCCGCAGCCTGGGCGACTCGCTCAGCATGATCACGATGGCGGGTGGCCGGAGCGGGACGCTTGCTTACATGAGTCCGCAACAACTGGAGGGCGAGCGCGGCACGCATCTGGATGATATCTATTCGTTAGGCGCGAGCGTTTACGAGTTGCTCACCAGCAAGCCGCCCTTTTATGTCGGTAACGTCGATTGGCAGATTCGAGAAAAGATTCCCTCATCGATGACCGAGCGCCGAAAAGAGTTCGAGATCGAGGGAGAACCAATTCCAGCGGTGTGGGAAGAATGGGTAGCCTCTTGTCTGGCAAAAGATCCCAAGCGACGGCCACAGTCGGTCGGGGAGATTGCCGGCCAATTGCAGATCGCTTCACCGAAAGCGCGCCCGCCGCGGGCGAGGCCATTCTTTCAGAGGTCAAAAAAGAGAACTCTCGCCCCCGTCCTGCTTCTAGGGGTTGGTCTGATTGTTTCCGCAATTGCGGGATTTTTTCTCCTGCCGCGTGCGTCCGTCCACACGATAGACAAGTCGATCGCCGTGCTTCCCTTTGAAAATCTTAGCCGCGACCCAGACAACGTGTATTTGGCTGAGGGCATAAAGAATGAGATTTTGACGAAATTAGCGGCCGTGCGTGATCTCAAGGTTATCTCGCGAATCTCGACGGCGAAGTATCAGAGCAAGCCGGGCAATTTAAAGAGCGTCGCGCAAGAGCTCGGTGTTTCCACGATCCTGCAGGGAGCGGTGCAGAAGGCTGGCGACAAAGTCCGAGTGAACGTGCAGTTGATTGATGCACGCGCCGACAGGCATCTGTGGGCGAAAAGTTATGACCGTGAGCTAAGAGATGTCTTGGCGGTTGAGAGCGAGGTTTCACAGGAAATCGCCGAGGCCTTGAAAGCGAACTTTTCGCCAAGTGAGTCTCCCGCTCTGGCCTCAGTCGCAACGCGCGATCCAGAAGCTTATGATCTTTTTTTAAGAGGCGAATATGAGGTTCAGCAGGCCGAGAGCGGGCAGGATGCGTACGATCGTGCCGAGGCGTTTTACCGCCAGGCATTGGCGCGGGATCCAAACTTTGCCCAGGCTGCTGCGGGGCTCGCCCGCACTCGGCTATTGCGCCACTGGGATGTCTCACCTCTAGCGCCGCGGGAATTAGAGGAGGTCAAGTCGATCATTGACCGCGCACTAGCGCTGGCTCCAAATTCACCGGAAGCGCACTTTGCGCTGGGGTTATTCTTTTATTACGGTCATGGCCAATACGAGATGGCGCTGGCGGAGTTCAACCGCATGCTGGAGTTGCAGCCTAACAATGCTAAAGCTCGACAATGGTGCGCGTACGTCTATCGCCGGCGCGGTGAATGGGAGCGCTCGCTGGCGGATTTCCAACGGGCGCAGGAGTTCGACCCGCGCGATGCCGAAATCCCGGCCAATATCGGAAGTACTTACCTGGCATTGCGTCAGTGGAAGGATGCGGAGCGTGCTGCATTGCGAGCTTTCTCCATCGATCCGCAAAACACAGTCGCTGCGTTAGTCCTCCTCACCACTCACCTCAACGCGACGGGCGACCTCAACTCAGCCAAGCGAGCTCTCGATGGTTTTCCAGAGGTCACCAAGAAGCTCACTCTCAGTAGCGCCCGCGGCGGCGCTAGCGATTGGGGCGGTGGTGTTCTGAGCGTCATTGGTATGCCGGTTTATCTCGACGTCATGCAAAGACGTTTCACCGATGCGTTCCAAGCCGTCGAGAAGGACGTGGTCAACGACGATCGTGCGCATCTCCAACAGCTTGCCCGGCGCGTGGCCCTTCGCGTGCTGGCAGGACAGACTGAGGCAGCCAAATCCGCGGCAGAAGAAGCGCTGCCGGTACTCGAGGCGCGACTCAGGGAGCGACCTGACGATACTTTAGCCATTACGGATCTGTCTTGGGTTTACCTCGCTCTCGGACGCAATGCGGATGCTCTGCGCCTTTCCAGGCGAGTGGCGGAGGCAATCTCCATCGCAAAGGATGCTCTGGCTGGTCCATATTTCCAGAACGGGCTCGCGCAAATTGAGGCGCGTGCGGGCGCACCCGAGGAAGCCATTAAAAGGCTTGGACGTTTGCTCTCCATCCCGGGGGGCACAATCTCAACAGTTTGGTTGAAGATCGACCCGGTTTGGGATCCCATCCGTAACCGTCCGGATTTCCAGCAGCTGCTCTCAGGTCCGGAGCAGATCGGACCTAACAAGTAACAGGAAGCGAATCCGAGGAGCTTTCTCGGCGAATCAAAGCGGCGCAACGTTTACAAGGTCGCGATCCCTGTTTTCGCTTGGCTGCTTGATCGAGATAACGGCTCCTTGGACTCGCCTGCTTGCTCGTGCGTCTCGATCACAAAAATTCGAATAAAGTCCGGATATCGCGCTGCGGGCTCAATCGACAACGACGTGATCAACCACACGCGAATCACCCATGTTTACATAGTAAACATGCACGCGAGTACCGGGTTTAATCGCGGTTTGGATCACCTCGCCGCTCTGATTCATAACGTGACCAGGCCCGTTGAGAACATAACTGCCTGGAGCATTCGAACGGTCCTCGCGAACAACGAGAGTTTTGATCGGCTGATAATTGGCCGCCGCTCCTTCCTCAGTTGTCATTTTGATGATCCTTCCGGTTACCGTTATTGCTTTTGTGGTAGTTATCCCTTGCGTTGTACCCTTCGAACCCGTCTGCCCAAATGCCAGAGGCGCCAGCAGTGCGCAGCAGGCGAGGGCGACAATTGTTTTCTTCATCATATGCCTCCCTACTTTCCTTTCATTGTTTTGAGCTAGTTTGATTGCTCGTTATTGAGAACTCATTTCTCTTCATTGATGTACAGCGTAGAATTCCGCGCTGTGTTACAGGGAAACTTTGGAGATTGTGGCTGAAGCGCGAGTCTCGTAGCTTTCGAGAAGATATCGACCAGCCTACGCTTCTCGCACCCCGACAACTCGCCTTCAGCCATTAACCGCCAGTCGGGCTCACCCCGTGTTTCAATTCGGGAGAGTGAATGAAATGATTGTATCTTTCGCGCGATCATTGGACCAGAACCGTTCGCCGTCGAAAGTGAGTGAGCGACACGCGAACGCGACAACAGCGATATCTTCAACGGCCGGCGTTTCGTCCCGCGGATTTAGTCGCACGGGAGCGATTATCACGCGAACCGGCAACCACAGAGTAGCTTAGAGATCGTTGGTTCCGCGTCGTCTCTCGTTTGAAGCCTGGGGCGACCGCGGCTACACGATGCGGCCGAAGAACGCGAGCGAGCGCGAGCCTCTGTTTGGACTGCATCCATCTCCCGAGAGGGCGAACCGACGGCAGCCCGCCCTCTCGTGGAAGCTCCTCCCCCTCGGTCGCTCACTTACGGCGAGAGTGCGGCACAGAACGCGGCCAGGTCGTCGGTGTGTCCCATATCGGACGACAGGATGAACTTAACGCCTGGATGCTGCGTGAAATCCAGCCGAGGTCGCGCATAGGCTTCTAGCAGAAATGGGAGCAGCTGGCGAATTAACCGGAGGCGATGAGAAGCCCGAGACTGGCGGGCACGTCACTCGGATTTTCGTGCGAGCGAAGAAATGAAAAAAATCGCTGTTGTCTCTGTGCAACTCGTATGACCCGTGCAACTCGCCAATGCTCAAGAGCGTCCTACACGTCTTGCACGAGTTGCACACGCCTGTATTGGAAAATCATCGCTGACAATCTCCGTAAAGCCGGTTCGAGCTAGGCTGGGTCTTAGCAATGATGAGTTCGAGACGTTCATGCGCGAGGTGCACCCGCACGTCGGAGAGCACTCGACTGAATACAGCGTAATGCGCCGAGTGTTCTATGCAGGATGCACGACGATTTTTCACAGTTTCTTCATGAGCAATGAGCTGGCTGGGCTCTCGCACGATGACCGGTCGAAAGACGCACAGGCGAAGAAATGCACCAGCCTCGATCACGCTTTGACAGCAGCGAAAGCAATGCCGCTACTGCGTCATTTTCCACCGCCACCAGAGCTTCTCCTGCAACTCGCGCGAGTCCAGCAGAGCCGGGCCCTTCCGCTGACACTGCCGTCGCTCAGCCGGGTGGACGTCTTATTGTTTTGAAGGCCCCGAACTTTGGATGGAATTTGGCTCTCAATTTTAAGATCGATGGGAGAACGGCCGCCAATATTGTGCAAGGACGGCGCTACGATCACTTCGCTCCGGCGGGGAGGTCTCTGCTGTGAATTGTCCGTTGCAGTTCTTCACCGCTGACCCGTACGACGTTGAAGCTGCTAGCCTTTCCCGCCCAGCTTCCACTGTCATTAAGTTCGACCCAGTGACCAGGCAGACGACTTCCAGTAAACGCGGGTGCCCAAACCCAATGGCGCCCTTTCTTCACGGTTACAGATGCCCGCGACGCTGGCGCTGCACCCAGATCA
>JBKPMX010000112.1:0-43080 GCA_046765655.1 Acidobacteriota bacterium | reverse complement strand
CTAAATAGATTACTGGTTGGGTTGAGTCGGGAGAGGAGTGGGGATGGGAAAAGGATCTTTGTCTTACGCAGCGACCGTTATCCTGCAAGCGATTAGCAGTGGCTATCTCTATGGTTTCGACATCATCGACATCACTGGCTTACCAGGTGGAACTGTCTACCCGGCTCTCAGACGCCTTCAAGAAGCTGGCTATCTTTCCTCGCAGTGGGAAAAGCCGACTATCGCTCAAGATGAGCCGCGACCTCAACGCAAATATTACGAGCTCACGCGATCCGGCCGTGACGTTTTGGTGGAAGCCGTGAAGCGTTATCGGTTGTTAGACCGAACCCCGCCGCGCAAACAACGTCAGCCCAGACCGTCACGAGCGTAAGGTGAAGAAGTGTTTTCGAACTTTCATTGGAGACGACTCGTCTCCAAACCACACCTTAACTTAATTGCGCTGATCGGCATCATTGTGCCAATGCGGCTTCGGGCTGACTGGCGTCAGGAATGGGAAGCCGAGTTACAACATCGGGAACTGCTGCTCGCGAGCTGGGACCGGCTCGATTTCCGCAACAAGCTTCACCTGATGCGTCGGAGCGCGAGTGCGTTCTGGGACGCACTATGGATACAGCGTCAACGTTGGGAGGACGAAATGTTTCAAGACTTACGTTATGGCAGCCGAATGTTGCTGAAACGACCCGGCTTCACGTTGGCAGTCGTCTTCACCCTGAGCTTGGGCATTGGCGCGAGTACAGCAATCTTCAGTGCAGTGAATCCGATCCTGTTTGAGTCGTTGCCTTATCCAGATGCGTCGCAACTGGTCATGATGTGGGACTACGGCCCTGATGGCGCGCGACAAGAGGTGACATTCGGCACTTATCGGGAAATCGTACAGCGCAGTCGTTCGTTCGAGTCACTGACGGTGTTGAGATCCTGGCAGCCAACCGTTACCGGACAGGCCGATCCGGAGCGACTTGAAGGGCAGGCCGTGAGTGCGAGTTACTTTCAAGTTTTGCGCGTCGGCCCGACATTGGGAAGAAGCTTCGATTCCTCCGACGATCGGCCCAACGGTTCGAAGGTTGCGATCCTGAGTGACCGGTTGTGGCGCCGCAGGTTCGGCGCTGACCCTGCGATTTTGGGATGCGCTATCTCGCTGGACGGTGTCAATTATACGGTCCTCGGGGTGATGCCAAACTCGTTCGAAAATGTCCTTACTCCTTCCGCGGATGTCTGGACACTCTTGCAGTACGATCCATCGCTTCCCAGCTTCGACAGTCGGGAATGGGGGCACCACCTGCGCATGATTGGACGTCTGCGATCAGGTATCGGAAGGAATGAAGTCAGTCGTGAGATCGATACCATCGCCCGCGCTCAAACACCTGAATTTCCCAGACCCACCTGGGCCGCCCTCAATAATGGGCTCATCATAAATTCTCTGCAGCAAGAGATTACCCGCGACATCAAACCGGCGGTCCTGGCGATTTTCTCCGCCGTTCTACTCGTATTGGTGATTGCGTGTGTCAACGTTACAAATTTACTGCTTGTGCGTGCAGCACAACGCCGTGGCGAATTCGCGATTCGCAACGCACTCGGTGCTGGACGGCTGAGGATGGTGCGGCAACTCGTTACGGAGAGTCTGCTCTTAACATTCCTTGGAGGCGCTCTCGGAATGCTGATGGCAGAATTTGGCGTGCGCACTCTGATAGCGTTGAGCCCGCCCGGGCTACCTCGTGCGAGTGCAATTCGCGTGGATGCTGCGGCGTTTGCTTTCGCAATAATTGTTACCACGCTGATCGGTGTAGTCGTCGGCTTGATTCCAGCACTTCACGCCTATCGGACTGACGTCGTCGGCAATCTACAGTCGAACTCGCGCACTAACATAGGTGGTCAGCAATTGACTCGACAAACACTCGTCGTTGCAGAAGTCGCACTCGCTCTCGTGCTGCTGGTGAGTGCGGGACTACTCATGGTTAGCCTGCAGCGACTGTTTGCAATCCCCGCCGGATTCAATGCTTCGAACCTGCTGACCCTTCGAGTGCAAACGTCGAAGCGCTTCGACATCGAAACCTCTCAACGTTTCTTCACGCAGTCGTTAAATGCTGTACGACAAGTGCCGGGAGTTACTGCAGCCGAGTTGACGAGCCAATTACCGTTGAGCGGTGATGTGGACCAGTACGGCGTGCACTTCGAGAGCGACGATCCCAAAGTTGGTTCGTCTGCGTTTCGATATGCAGTGAGTCCCGGGTACTTCGAAATGATGGATATCCCGCTGCGACGTGGTCGACGTCTCGACGTTCACGACGTGGCGGCAGCACCGTTGGCCGTCGTGATTAGTGAATCGCTTGCGAAGCACAGGTTCGGCGATCAAGATCCGATTGGGCAACGCGTTAAGCTCGGACCACTGGATGGTCCATGGCACACCATTGTTGGCGTTGTGGGTGACGTGAAGCAGTCCTCGTTAGCCGCGAGCGACTTAGACGCCTTCTACACGACTCCTGAGCAGTGGCGCTTTCGTGACACCACTGTATCGGTGGTAATACGTGGGATGGGCAAAACAGCCAAACTCGCCCCTGCAATCAGAAAAGCAATCTGGTCAGTAGACAAAGATCAGCCGATTGTACAGGTGGCGATGATGGATGATCTGCTTGCGGCGTCTGAAGCTGATCGACGTTTTGCTCTTATTCTCTTCGAGACGTTTGGACTCGTAGCACTCGCGCTCGCAGCTGCTGGGATCTATGGAGTGGTCTCCTCCACTGTTACTGAACGCACCCGCGAGCTTGGTGTTCGTTTAGCGTTGGGAGCTGAGCGACGCAATGTGCTCAATTTGATTCTGCGGCAAGGTCTTAAACTGACACTCGCCGGTATTGGTGTGGGGTTGTTAATGTCGTGGGCGGTTACGCGGTTGCTGACTAACCTGCTGTACGGCGTCAGCGCCAAGGACCCTTCGATCTTCGGCGGTGTAGCTTTCGTGCTGATTGTAGTTGCTTTGCTTGCCTGTTACTGGCCGGCACGTCGAGCAACGAAAATTGATCCTTTGATCGCGTTACGCCACGAATAGCTGGCTGTAGACGGGGATGGCGATTCAGTACCGTTCGCGGTAGCGGATGGCCAGGACTCAAAGCACAGTGGAGTGATCTTGGGTGTTGAGTTCTGGCCATCCGCTACCGCGAACGGTACCGAATCGCACGAGTTTGAACACCTAGCGGCCGCGGCGAGTCCAACTTACATCACGGTGCATGTTCCTATCTCGACGTTGCCACTGCTGATTGCGAGAAGAGTGTCGGTCGCGATCATGACTCCGACGTCTCCAACGGTTATTCGAATCGTCAAAGTCTCGGTGATGGGTGCGACGTCTCCAACGGTTGTCCGAATTGTCAGAGACTCGACGTCGACGGTCATGGCTCCCGTTCCAGCTGCCATTATCGTCTCGACGATTGTGTCGCCAGTTCCAAGTGTCGTTATCGTTTGCACGCTGTGGTCCACGTCCATCCCAACGACCGTCGCTGGCGTCGTGACAGTTCACAAACTTCGCGCACTTCTTGTCTTCATTTGAATGACCGCGTCCACGTCCCTGGGCGCGGGCCTCGTGCGAAGCGGTGATGACGACAATTCCCAGCGCTCCGACCATAAGAAAGTTCCTGAAAGTTACTAGCTGCATAACCTAACCCTCCGCTATCTGACTTGGGGATGTATGTTCCGTGAGACTTACTTTCAGGGGCCGCCCATTTAGTAACAATCGGTGTGCCGGGTTGGTATGAATTGCTGTCAACTCAGGGAACAGACCGGACTTGTCCTGCGGCTTATTCGAGAAACGTAGGATTTTGGCTAACCTTTCACTTATGAGGTTATTTGTTGTGATTTTCTTGCCGGGAGTGATCGCCGTTTGGAGAGCTTGAACTGTATCGAGGGCTAACCCGTTCGCACTATTTGCGAACCCGGATGCTCGTATTCGTGCCCCGCCGTTGTCAACTTTGGGCGACAAACCAGGGCTCTTTGGTAAGGCGAAGGTACAAAGACCAAAACAAAGACCCTTGAATCATGTCGGTCCAGTATCCGCCTCGCCAACTCCTCGTCTGATGAAGAGCACAGCCACGAACCCCAATGCGATGTAACAAGCCATCAACAGGAACATGGCGCGATAGCCATTAAGGAAATCGAAGATGCGGCCGTTCAGGGGATCGCCCACTGCACCACCCAACGCCGAACATAACAGGAACAGCGATGCCAACACCCCTCGAATGCGAGGTGGAACGAGCTCGATGAACATAGGGTAGGAATTCACCATTGGCAGCGACCAACTTGCTGACGCGAGTGCGAGCAGCGGTATTGCCATTTTCATTTGCGTGACCCGATCCAGCGCGAACATGCACGCGGCCATCAACGCGAAGCCAACTAGCATTGCGTTGCGACGGCCGATGCGGACGCCGATAAAGCCCGCAGGTAGCGCGCCAATTACCCCGCCCATGGCCCACGCAATGAATCCGATCGTGACGTCCTCAGGTCGGATACCGAAACGCTCGGTCGCGTGCAACGCATACCACGTGGTGAAGGTCTGGAAAGTTAGCTGCAACAGAAGCACCGCAATGAAGATGGGCCGCATGCCTGGAACCGCACCTCGAATGGCTGACCACGCTGCATCAGCAAGCGACCAAAAAGTTACCTCCGCAGCTTGCGATTCGATGACTTTCGGCTCGCGCAGCCCCACAGTGAATGCAGCAGCGATAACAAGAACGCTGACGCTCGCTATCAGAAACGCGGGCCGCATTCCGAGTGCACGGGCCAGCATCAGAAAAGCGATCGCGCCAACGCACATTTGGAATGTGATGGAACCGGTTGCGAGCGACCTTTGGCGCGACGGCACGACATCGGCTACCAAGGCCTGGAATGGCGCCTTCTGAATGTTGATTCCTGTATGCAAGACAATGATCGCGGCGATGAGCAACGGGAGGCCGAATGCCGGTGTGAATGGTAGTAGCGCCATGCCGATTGACGAGAGTACAAACCCGCCGAGAACAATCGGCAAGCGACCACGTCCACGAGCGGCCGCGCGATCCGATGCTGGTCCAGTCCATGGCACGAGTAGCAGCAAGAGCACATTATCAATCGCCATGATGACGCCGATGGTCGTGCGATGATCGCCGACAGCGTCGCGCACCAGTGGCGGGATGAATGTGCTGATTAGCGGCCCGGTGACGCCTGCGAAGAGACCACCAAGTCCGATTAGTAGGAGGACGCGGTATGGTTTCGCGGACCGTTGGCCGGCTACGCTAATTTCATCTTGAGTCTGGATCTCGAGTTCGGTCACTAGAGTTTCGCTGGTGAGCGAGCAATATTAATGTGCATTGTGTTCTATTGTCACCGCCAATGTTTGTGCGGCATATTTGCGCAAAGGACCACATGATCCCTATTGAGTCTCATCCGGCATTGAGCGACGCGCGTGCATGTATTTTCGACGCGGGAGGGACACTTGTGCATCCAGATTGGCCACGTCTATCCAACATAGCCGCGGAAGTCGCCAGGTGTGCATTTGATCCCGAAGAACTCAGTGACACGTTCAGGACGATGCTCAGAAGAGTCGGAATCGAGATGCAACGGGAAGACTTTGTTCTTTCAGAGGAAATGAAACGTCCGCACTGGACCTTCAACTACGTATACCGTCAGCTTGGATTGCATGAGACGATCTGCAACGAAGTAATCGCAAAGGTCGGAGCATCCCATCTTGAACAGCACTTGTGGTGTGTCGCCGACCCAATCGCTCGGATGGTACTGAGTGAACTGAAACAACGAGGCTTTATTCTCGCGGTGATCTCGAATACCGAAGATGGACGGCTGATTGATTCGCTTACCGCAGCAGGTATTTCAGACGTTTTTGATTTGCTTATTGATTCGCACATCGTTGGCTATCGCAAACCAGATAAGGCAATCTTCCAGGTTGCGCTTGATAAGCTCGGCGTTGACGCACACGAGGCGGCTTACATTGGCGATAGCTATCACATCGATGCACTGGGTGCACGTGCGGCGGGACTGCGAGGGATACTGTTGGATCCGTTTGATGTTTATCCCGAAAGCGAGTGCGCGCGTATCAAGTCACTGAACGATCTAATCGGCGGTAGGCAACAAGATTCGCTAGCGTAACGACAAGTGATTCATCAATGACGATGGAACTAAAGTAGTGAAGCCCAAGCTGAGTATTTGCCTTTCGATTTTGCTGGTATTGACGATAGGCTTTAGCTGCAACGCTACCGTCCTTTACGTCCGCTACACCTCAAACGAAATCATCATCGCCACCGATAGCAAACGAACCGCAGAAACGGGTCAGACAGTTTGTGTCTGCAAGCTAAGTAAAATTGGCGACATCTTCATAGCTTCTGCGGGACTGGCTGAGTACGGCTCATTCGATCCGAAAGACTTCGCACGCCAGGCTATTCAAAGCTCGAACAACCTCACCGAAATCCGGGACAAATTTGAGCAACTGATTCAGCAGCCGCTCATTGATGTTCTGAAGAAAGTGAGGAGTAGAAATGCCGCTCGCTACCAAGTCTTCAAACAAGGAGCAGCGGTCAACATGGTTTTCGTGCGCTTCATTGCAGCTCCTGAGCTCGCTGCCACTGCTCTGACGCCAAGAGACACTAGCGATGGCTCGATAATTCTCGAGAGCCATCCGATTACGGTGAGTGGTCCGGTCAAAAGAGCGATGCGAATCTCTGTGGGTATTAGTAAACGCGCCGAGGTATTTCTCGATCGGCCAAGTTTTTGGGCGAAGGGCACCGTCGCAGGAGTTCAACGTGTGATGCAACTGTCGATCGAAGACAATAGTGATGCAGGCGGGCCCGTTGATCTAGTTCAACTCACTAAAGGAAGCGTGCGTTGGTTTCCGCGCGAGCCGCATTGCGATGAGCGGAGCCGCAGAATCGACGAACAACCGGCAAGCTGCGACTCTTCGAAGCATTAAGTCTTGAAATCAAAGTTGGGAAGGGGCCTCGAGATCAAGCTGCGGTGGTGCAGTTGGGAAGGCGGCAAGCGGGCGGTGTATTCAAGATGCGAAACCACTCAGGCAGCGCTGCCCCCGCTAGGCCTCTCATTTCCTCTCAAGCGCAAAAGTAATGTGAGTTGAGCGGCGGCGCGCTCGTCGTCGCATTTGGAGTTGATCGTAACGACCGCTTGCCCCCTTCCTGACTGCGCGCTTCGAGTAAGTTGAACACAGGGCCTGCTTGCCCCCTCTTCCTTATCGCGCACTCATTTGAGCATTCCGACGGCGTTGTTATTCCTGAGCAATCTTCGCACTCGTGAGGCTGAAGTTGCGCCACTCAGTCGCCACATTCTCATAAACCCGTCTCGCGGACATCATGTAGAAGAGCAGTCGTTCTGACTTCAACAGTTCCGTCACGTAGATATACATGATGCTCTTCAACACAAATGCGAGCTGCATAATCCAGAGATCGAAATGCTCCGGGACTTGACTGCCCAACGGGTAGGTCCAATTGAGTAATGGATAGAACGGCTGGATTACTACATAGAAATAAAGCACGGAAGGGATGACTGGCAGAACGCGACTAGCACCCAACAGCCTGCTGTCGAGACGGCTGATGAATAGCGCCATTGCAATGCCGCCGACTATACCGCTCAGGAGATCTGCCCCAAACAAAACGACCGCGATGTAATCAGCATGCCCAAACTTTTCAAGCGACACGACCAAAGCCGCTTCTGATAACGCGAATCCTCCAATAAGAATTAGTCCACGTGCCAGAGGAATATTTTGCACCTCACGACCTTCTACCCCAATCACTGTGGGTCGATTGAGCACGAAATAACACAACACGAGCATCAGCGCGCTTGAGTTATTGAGGAACGTAGTAATCACCTGCAATGTTTGCCAGTGAGACGAAGTGTTGGCAGCAGACCACGAAAGGCCTTGTGAAAATAGTAAGGTCACATAAAGACAGCACCATGATGCGAGCAACAATCTCCAGAAGCGTCGGAATTGCTGTACTGCAATCAATGCTCGCCGCGTTTCCCCATTACTGTCTTTAGGAACCGGACTGTTGGCGAGAAAGTAGTCGTAGCAAATCGCAACCAGGATCATTAATGATTGGATGAAGCCGATCTGCTTTGTAACGCTCTGCCAGCTGCCGGCTGCGAAAGCCAGGCCAAATGGAAGCAGCAACACCGCCGTGCTGACTAAGAGCGCAATAATCAGGAAAGGATCTTTCCGCCGATTAGCATTCGCGACTTGGTAGAGCGTGGCAGTGTTTTGCTGAACGGTCCCGCCAGCATCAACCATCTCAGAGAGTTCACCCGTTGTTATCGACACAGTACCCGTGAAGCAATAGCCCTTCGATCGTTCCGTCTTGATTAGTTCAGCATCGTTCAGCGTTCGTCGCAGCTGTCGAACGCTGCCGTGAACAATGTTCTCCGAGGCTTTGGGAGATTGAGTTACACAATCCAGAAGAGTTCTGGTTTTGACGAATTGGCCCCGATGCTCGAGCAGAACGCGCAGGATTGTGAGTTCGCCTGTAGTGAGAGCAATAACCTGCCCGTGAGAGCGCAGGCACATATTCCCATTCTCGGCGACGTGAAGACGAAAACGGCCAAACTGATACGAGCACGCACCCGTGCTCACAGTTTGGCCGTTCGGAGTTTGGTTCTCAGCCAGTCCGACTTCTGAAGTTAAGACGTCGCCAGCAGAATTCTGAAGCATTTCTTCATCCGAGCGCTTCCTGAACAGGTTAGTCGCAAGTCTACTCGAACCTTTTCAGCAAGACAAAGAACCTTTCAATTGACCCAATACTCACGCGGACTTAGCGTCCCCGTTGCGCACGAAATTCCCTTAACGAGGACGTGATGGCAGAGATACTGGACGCAACGGCAGTGAATCTTGCGAAGTCGGCAGAAAGTTCTGTGGGTCTGCGCCGCACAGTCGGATTCTACGGCTTAATGTTTGTATCGTTGGGATCGATCATCGGCTCAGGTTGGCTCCTTGGTGCACTCAATGCAGCCAGAGTTGCTGGGCCAGCTTCGATCATCTCCTGGGTACTCGCGGCATGTATGCTTGCGCTGCTTGCACTCAGTTACGCCGAGCTCGGCGCGACATATCCAGTCGCTGGTGGCTCTGCTCGTTATCCTTACTACTCTCACGGTCCGATCGTTGGCTTCGCTGCCGGCTGGGCGTCCTGGTTGCAGGCAGTGTTCATCGCGCCGATCGAAGTGCTGGCCGTAATCACTTACGTAAACAGCGTGGGATGGGTGAACCATCACTTCAATATGATAACTAGAGGAATGGGAGAGCCCGGGGTACTCAGTAGCACTGGACTCGTTGTAGCTGTCGTGTTGATGTTGTTGTTTACATCGATGAATCTCGCTGGTGCGAAGTTCTTGTCAGACAGCAATGTCATCATCGTGATCTGGAAAACAGTCGTGCCAGTTCTAGCAATCATTGTTGTTGCTTCTCTTCAGTTCAACGGCGCGAACTTCCATGCGGGCGGTGGTTTCATGCCGTTTGGTTTTCATGGCGTATTTGCCGCATTAACAGGTGGCGTTGTCTTCGCTCTGCAGGGTTTTGAACAAGCTGCTCAGCTGGCAGGCGAGGCACAGAAACCTGAAAAAGACATATCGCGCGCGATTCTAACTGCCATGGCAGTGGGCGCGGTGCTGTATTCACTTTTGCAGGTCGCGATGATCGGCGGACTGACTCCAGAGAACATCGCCGATGGTTGGTCGCAACCACTGGGCACGGACCCTTCAGACTACGGCGCGTGGTACACGCTTGCTCTTGCCGTTGGTGCTGGCTGGCTGGCGAAAGTGATTATTATCGACGCAGTTATTTCGCCGGCAGGAACCGGCATTGTCTATGTAGCTACCAGTGCTCGCCTCTCATACGCGTTGGGAGAAGAACGCGAGTTGCCCTCCGCATTAACTCAAACGAACAAGCGAGGAGTGCCCGTCGTGTCGATCGTTGTATCAACCGTTGTGGGACTGCTGGCCTTTGGCCCATTCAAAAGTTGGGCTGCCCTCGTTAACGTCATTACAGCTGCGACCGCCATCATGTATGCGTTCGCGCCGGTGTCGTTGGCAGCGCTTCATAGAGTCGACGGTGAAAGGCCGCGTCCGTATCGCATGCCTTTGCCGTCGCTACTATTGCCGGCCGCGTTCTGTTCAGCGAACCTGATCATCTACTGGGGTGGGTTCGATATAACGTGGAAACTCGTTTGCGCAATGGGTGTCGGGCTCCTGCTGTTTGCAATTGGTGCGTGGCGCGCAAAAACGAATGCATACGTAACGATGCGAAACGCGGTGTGGCTCTTTCCGTGGTTAGCCGGTCAGGTTGTGATCGGGTGGTTGGGTCGGTATGGCATCGGCGCAACCAACGTGTTACCTGAATGGATAGACATTGGGGTCGTGATCGCTTTCGCGTTGTTCATCTTCTACTGGGCTGTAAGCGTCGCCTCTACTAGATCGCAGGCTGCAGCAGCGGTCGAGAGGGACGCTGCGCAACTTCATCACGACCGAGGAGAGATCGCTAACGATCACGAGTTATAGAAACTTTACGCTCGCTAACTTATCACCTAGCTGCTTGCACAGCGACTGAGCGTGATCGCCAGCGGCCATTACGAACAACACGTAGCTTTTCTTACCGAGTTTCACGAAAGTCGTTGCCACGATCGTGTCTGCAGAATGGCCGTTCACATCCGATGGGTTTTTCTTCACATTTGAGAGGCCGACCGCTGTCATTTGCTGCTTTATTACATTCCATATGTCATTGTCAGTCTCAATTGCCTGACTCGCGAGATTTACGCTTCGCCAATGTAGAGCTGGGATAGCCATGCCTGTCTCCTTCCACCTGCCTGTATCCTCATTTCGTTACCGCGACCACTGAACTTCGTGTACGCAGTCGTCGTTAGAGGCTATAACAATTGCCGCCGATGTCGCACAACGATAAGAATCGATGCAGATCTACCGTGGTTTCGCGATTCTTTCCACCGGTAATTCTCACAGGAGGTGCGCTATGTATTGTCCTCGATGTGGACGCCAGCCCATTGCCGATGAGTTGCGGTTCTGTTCTTACTGCGGGTTCAAATTGGGCGTCGTTAAGGCGGCCCTTTCTGATTCAGAAGACCTGCACGGAAACCCTGTGTCGGATGCTCGGACTTCGTTTCGTGAGCCACGCCACAGAGACATAAACATCGGAGTGATCCTGATGTTCGCGCTCTCTTTGGTTGCGAGTTTGGTGGCCCGATGGTTAGGAACAGGTGGACGAGAAGTGGGTGCGGTGATCCTGGCGGTCTCTTATTTACCGCTACTCTTTTTGTCACGGCCCATCACGAAAGCAATTCATAAACTACTTTCCTGGGACGAATCGGCGGATACCAATCTTTCGGTGAGCTCGAGAGGAATGGCGTTTGGTGCGTCGTTGATGTTCGTGCTCGAGATTGAGTTGGCGATCAGCTCGTTTCTTCTCTTTGGCCGCATGAGAACAACGCCATTTTATGTCGGTCTCCTAACGGAGTTCGCTTTTCTTCTGATCGCTGGTCCCTTCATTTTGCGAGCGCTTCGATACCTGTTAGTGCCAGAGTCGAGCATTGCTTTTTCGCAATTGCCCGAGACTAACGTTCGCAATGCGGTACCGCCGGCCTTCGCCAGCCCAGCGTTGGGAAGTGGACAGGATGTTCCAATCTCAATCTTCGGCACAGACCGCGTAAACACCTCGGAAATAATTTCTCCGTCGAGCATCACGGAGCACACGACGAACTTGCTTGATAATAAGTAGTCATCGGTATTTGTCTTTATAAGACAAAATCAAACGCCCCAAAAACTGTCTCATTCTCCCCAACCTTCAGGTTGGGGATCAGCGGCCCCTACATGAACTAGCAACCATTTCAATGATTTCTAAGAGCATCATCGAACGATTTCTTCTCAGAGTCAGATCAAAAACCATTGAAATGGTTGTGGGACTGTTCCGAGGTGACCGGCCCCCAAGCTGAAGCCTGGGGAGAATGAGAGCATTTGAGCATATGCTTAAAATGTTAGCTTTTTCGTGAGCCCATCGTATAAAAACTTGATCGGACATCGCAACGCTTCGACCTCAACATCCTAGCCTCACAGAAACCAGTAAGGCATTGAAGGTTGATTAGGCTGCTATAAAATAACGTCCTAATTCGTAAAAGCGATTCTTCTTATCAAAGGAGTCACACATGAAGAAGATCATTCTTTCGATGGTCCTTACCATCGTGACGTCCATTACCACTCCTGCTTCAGCCAATATCAATCAGTTCGCCGGAAAGTGGGTGAATGAAGACCCAAACACTGGAGGTTTGAGCAGTTTGCAGATTGAAGTTAGAGGAAGACGGCTGAGAATTCAGGCATGGGGAAAATGTCACCCAACAGATTGCGCCTGGGGTTCCGTTCAAGCCACCGTTCACGCAGCCAGCGTCGGAGCGAACCCGATTGAAAGTGCCGAAGCTGCCTCGACTCTCTACATTACGAGTTTCAGTCAGATAATCATGATTATCCGACCGATTGATGGAGATAGACTTCGGGTGGAGCTGTTTACGAAGTTCACCGACGAGAGCGGACGAGCCGATTACACCCGTGTAGAGACGTTTCGTCGTAGCTGAACGCGTGCGAAGATTGGGACATCACACAAACTCTTTAGCGTGCTGTGCGTCAAAGCATTACGGTCAGCGTTAGTTCGATAAGCTGAGGAGAACTTATGCCCTTTCGGGTTGGTCGAATATTTGTTTTGTTCTTGATCTTGGCGTTCGGGTCTTTACCTGATGTACCTACCCCGCCAGCGCAACCCGACTCGGGCCCCGGTGGGAAACAAGCGCCGCATGCCGCGGTCATCAAGAATCGCTACGGCCAGGGAGGGAAAGAATACTGGATTTACGAACCAGATAGGCCAAAACCAACCACGGCTCCCGTTGTTGTTTTTATTCATGGCTGGGGTGGCACCAACCCGCTTTATTACGGGGCGTGGATCGATCACATCGTGAAGCGCGGCAACATCGTGATCTTCCCGCGTTACCAATCGAGCATCCTCACACGCCGCGAAGACTTTATTCCGAACACGCTCGACGCAATAAAAGATGGTATTCAACGATTGCAGACTGAACGCGGACACGTCCATCCAGACTTGAGTAAGTTCGCCACTGTTGGACATTCACTTGGTGGATTACTGTCAGCAAGTGTCGCGGCCCTCGCTGTCGAGAATGGACTTCCTCATGTTCGCGCCGCGATGTCTGTCGAACCAGGATTAACACGCCCTCCGGCAAGCGTAGCTATTGCTGATTTGAAGAAGATCGAAAGCGATACTCTGTTGCTGGCAGTCGCTGGAGATCGCGATACTCTGGTTGATGACGAAGATGCGAAGCGGATCTATTACGAGTCGACGCGCGTCTCTGCGAACAACAAAGACTTTGTGCGGCTCGTGACTGACGAAAGAGGCGAACCCGCCCTGGTCGCAAATCATCGTGCACCAACTGCGCCCGATAAGTTCTACGACAACGGTGAAGGCGATCTGACATCGCGACGTCCAAATGCTCCGGGATCTGGCTCGCCCGTCGACGGACAGGCTGGTGTTGATTCGCCGCGAACACCCGCCATTAATGCGCTTGACTATTATGGTTTGTGGAAACTCTTCGACGCGTTATGTGACGCTGCGTTCTACGGCAAGAATCGCGAATTCGCGCTTGGCAACACACCGCAACAACGGTTCATGGGGAAGTGGAGTGATGGTGTGGCAGTTAAAGAGTTAGTCGTGACTGACAAACCGTGACCCAATCTGCCTCACTCGCTAATCATGAAGGCGCAACGCGGAGTACCCGAACGATCGCAATCCTCTTTAGCTTTCGCTTGACTCAGTTCTGAGACTAGCGTCTCGACCATCTGGCAGGTCTCTGGGTGTTCACTGACTACCGAAGCCAGCGGACAACTAGTACTGCGGATAACGAATTTTCCTCCTTCTTTCTCAACCGTCGGGTTTCCTCCCAACGACTCCAACGTATCTACCGCATTCTGGACCCGTCGCTTCAACGTGTCGGCTGTATCCACCGCGTTCTGTTTAGCAAGTGAGCTACCGACAGCGCGCAACGCGTCTTTGAAAGCTCTCGGGCTCAACTTCGATTTGAGAACCGCGATGAATTGATTGAGCAGGGCGTCGTATGCCTTCGGGAAGAGATGATCCGCCTCCTCGGTAAGTTGATAGGCGAAGTGTGGCTTGCGCGAGCCCCGGCGTAGACCACTCTGTCGCACGAGTCCGTCGCGTTCCAGGGTCGACAAGTGTGCCCTCACTGCGTTGTCGGTTAGCTCTAACTCTTCAGCGAGCTCATTAACGGTGCAATCCGAGCGGCGCAGCAGCGTCACGATGCGTCCCCGCGTGCTATCGAAGAACCGCCGATTTAGTTTCTGTAGCTTCATCGTTGACTCACGGATTGCGATTATAAAGCCATTTTGTGCAGAAACAAAATAAGTCAACAACTTTCTTGACTTATTATTTTAGGTCGATTATCTTAAGCGCAATACACGAAGGCCGCACTCAGGCGGTCAGCAATTCGATACTCGAAGGAGATTTCAAATGGCACAGGCAAAATCAGCTCTTGCTGCGGACGTTGCATTCGCAACCAATGTTCGCGAAGAGTCGTCTAGCAAAAGTTATCAGGCTTACCGATTACTTCAGGTTGGGTTCGTGGTTGCACCAATACTCGCAGGTTTAGACAAGTTCTTCCACTTGCTCGTTGATTGGGACAAATACCTTCCGGCAGTGGTCAATACAGCAGTCGGCGGTCACGGTCATCAGTTGATGATGGTCGTGGGGGTGATCGAAATGGTCGCTGGGATTGGCGTCGCTCTCAAGCCACGCATCTTTGCGTATGTGGTTGCCTTGTGGCTCGCAGCAATCGTTGTCAATCTGTTGATGATTCCGGGGTACTTCGATGTGGCCCTGCGCGACGTTGGCCTAATGATTGGCGCGCTTGCGTTGGGGCGGCTCAGTCATGACTTTGATAACTAAGTGAAGGCTGCGGAAAAGTTATCGACCACGTCCTCGCGGCAGTAGCCCGACCGTTAGGGAGCGCTCAACCGTCGATCATCAGAACCCTCCCTGACGGTCGGGCTGCTGCGCCGGGATCTAATTGGAGCCTCAAATTACAGGATCCTGCCAGTTAGATAGGCAGTCGCCTACGTTGCAAAATTGGACCATGATCCGTATGCTACGCAGGCTCTTGGTGTCCCCTTCCTGCCGGAGAAGACCCGAATGACAATTTCGTTTAGGTTCTTTGGATACGTGATTTCCTTTGGTATTACCAAGCTTCTAAAAATCCCGGGCGACCGATGGGAATCACTTAGCAAGTGATCTGAGAACAAAGTCGCTTCACTTGTTCATTTATCGTGAACAACGTTTCAGTTTGTGCGAGGCGTTAGGCGAACGATCGTGGCACCGAGTCCCCCGGCTCCGGGCGGCGCGTCAGTCCAGTCAACAACAAACGATGTGCGCGCGAGTATCGATCTGACCATCTCGCGCTGCACGCCAATACCTTTGCCGTGAATGATACGCACGCTCGCAAATCCACGGTGGTAAGCCTGCTCTAAATACTCTTCAACAACAGCCTTCACATCGCGGGGCTGAATTGTATGTAGATCAAACACGTCTGTGATCTCGATCTCGACTGGATCGGGAAACGGATTGTACGGATCTACATCGTCCTCATGGCTCATAAGAGTTAGCCACCGCATTCGTGGCGTAATGTGCTTAGCCACCCCGTTAGGGGTGCGATGTTTATAGCATGCGATCATGTTAGGTTGTGCACTCCTTTAGGAGTGCGATGTCGATCGCAACCAAACACCGACGAAGGCTGAAACATAACACTCCCAAAGGAGTGCAAATCACTCCAAATGGAGCGAGCTATAAACATCTGACCCCTACGGGGTCGGCAGACATGACTCGTTTGACACTCTATCGACCGCTTTGTAAACTCGCGCTCTTCCAAATCATGGCAATCTCAATTCTTGATCGGCTGGCATGATCAATTCCCGCGTGGAGCTTGTCGAGCAAATTCGAAAGGATCTTAGTTATGGGTGTGCGAAAGAAGATTACGGTGGTCGGCGCAGGAAATGTCGGAGCTACGGCCGCGCATTGGCTCGCTGCGAAAGAACTCGGCGACATTGTTCTTGTTGATATTGTTGAAGGAGTACCGCAGGGCAAGGCTTTGGATTTAGCAGAAGCGGCGCCCATCGAAGGTTTTGATGTTCGACTTACCGGAGCGAACGCCTACGATGGCACAGAGAACTCCGATGTTGTCATTATCACTGCCGGACTTGCGCGCAAACCGGGAATGAGTCGCGATGATCTTTTGAAGACAAACGCCGACATCGTTTCGAAGGTTGTTGACGAAGTCGTGCGTCGCTCGCCAAACTCAATTCTGATCATCGTGTCGAATCCACTTGATGCGATGTGCCAGGTCGCGTTACGAAGATCTGGTTTCCCCAAACACCGCGTCATTGGAATGGCTGGCGTTCTCGATTCGGCTCGCATGCGTTGCTTTCTCGCCGAAGCATTAGACGTGTCCGTCGAGAATGTAACTGCGTTCGTGCTCGGCGGCCATGGTGACACGATGGTTCCTCTGCCTCGATTTTCAACGTGCGCGGGTATTCCGATTACCGAACTGCTGCCGAAAGATCAGATTGATGCGATCGTGAAGCGCACCGCTAACGGAGGAGCTGAGATCGTCGCGTTTTTAAAGACAGGATCCGCCTACTACGCGCCATCAGCGGCCGCGGTGGAGATGACGGAATCGATTCTGAAAGACAAGAAAAAGATCCTTCCGTGCGCGGCGTATCTCGAGGGCGAGTACGGCATCAACGGACTCTATGTCGGGGTTCCGTGTAAACTCGGGTCGAAAGGACTTGAGCAAATTATTGAGATCAACCTGACCGCAGAGGAGAGAATTGCGCTACAGAAGAGCGCATCAGCCGTGCAGGAACTCGTGAACGTGTTAGGAATTTAATAGTTTTTTGGAGTGCCGTCGCACTCCAAAGGGGGCACGCCCAAACGTGCCCCCTGTTTGTTTTACCCCGCCTTCAAACCAGCTGGGGTTACCCCGCGTGAATTCGACGTAGACTTTTTGTGTTTACGTTTCTTCGGCTTCGAATCATCGATTACCAGGAACGGCATCGGACTTCTTACTGCGCTCACGGTAACCTGATTGAGCGTTTGATAACCCACAGGATCACTGGCTAACTCAGGCCCGCGCCACGGCGACGCAGATGTAGATCGCAGTGATTTGGATTTCGACGCATTGCCACCCTGATTGCTCGAGACACTTACCGTAACCGTCTTAGTCGAATGGTTACCTGATCCGTCAGTGCAATCGATCGTAATCGTATAAAAGCGACCCGATCCTCCCCCTGCACGTTCGGACCGCAGCATTACGTTGTGTTCATCGATGACTGACCAGTCAGGCGAAGTGTCGCCGTCGCCCAGACCGTTAGTCGGCTCGTTACTCGAAACAGACAGAACACATCGACCGCCAGCGCTGCACGTGTCAGACGTGTTGTAGTCAACGTGGACCGGAACCATTTGATGATTCGGTGGCCACAGCGAGTTTGGTGATGCTGTGACGCCGGACACATCTGGTCCAGTCGAATCGACAACAGTCACCGCCGCTGTTGCCTGCGAAGAAGCACCGTGAGAGTCCGTCACCGTTAGCTGCACGCTTGTTGTTCCCAACGGGTATGGACCAGCCGGTGACTGTGTGATCACCAACGGATCGCCGTCAGGATCAAACGAGCCATCATCAACTGAGGCGTTCGCGTTGCAGTCGGGACCAGCAGGGACTGTCACGTTCTTCGCTTTCGCGACTGGTACCTGATTTGGCGGTTCACAGTTAACCAAGCAACCCAGGAAGTTCATGGTGTAGTTGTTGCCAATGCCGCCGCCGGGATTCACCTCATGCACGACGATCGTGTACGTCTGACCGGTCGTTACGTTGAACGAGAATTGAGTTCCGGAAGTGCTGCTACCCGGATCGGCATAATAGTTCGTCGTCAGATTGGCCGGATCGAATGCACCCTTGTAGACCACTGGGTAGAGGTTGATATTTCCCGCTCCCGAGTCGATCGACATGGTGACACAAGAATCATTGCAAGCCGTGAACGTGTAAGCATCGAAACGACGAACGCCGGTGTTCGTGAAGAGACCCGGATTGGCCTTGTCGACGCCGCAGCTACTCGGCGGCAGGAACCGATTGATTCGACCGTTTTGTGTTCCGGTTATCGCCGTCGTAAAGCCTGGCGGAACCGTGGGTGCCGTTGTGTCGAGTGTTGTTGATGCAGTGGACAGCGTGCGCCCCGTTTGCACCGTGAACGACAACACCTTGGGACTTGGTCCGCCGGTGTAGTTCACTGTCAGTGTGAAGTGAACCAGTAATGGACATGGAGCATTGCTCGCTACCGTGAAGCGGAATGGCGATAGATTAAATGAGTTACCGCCACCCGCGGCGAGATTCGGATACACCGACGTATTCGGCGTCTGAACCGTGATACCCGGAGTCGATGTTGTCAGAGTTGCAGTGATTCCAGTTGCATCGACAACACCCAGATTCTGGAGTTGGACATCAACCCGAGCGCCTTCACCCGCGTCTATCGTGCCGTTTCCATTGCCTGGATCTTCGTTCGCGTTAATAGATCCGAACGCGATGTTAGCTGTACCTTCCACGCCCAATGCTTGAAACGCGTTGTAGGGCATGATGATGCCGGCGCCTGAATCGCGATCTGTACCTGCGGCTTCGATATCGATCGCACTGCTAATCAAAGCTGCGCGAATCTGAGCGTTAGTGAAGCTTGGGTTAGCTGACTTTAGTAACGCTGCGATCGCGCCAGCATGTGGCGCGGCTGCCGATGTTCCGTAGAACGGACTCGGGAAATTACCAACGCCGGTCACAGAGACGCCGTCGGCAGCCGTTATGTCTGGCTTCTGTCGGAGCACGCCACCAGTCGAAGAGAAATTGCCTGGTGTGTATGGTGTCTTGTCCGCCTGGAAGAAAACGCGACGTGGTCCGTCAGAGCTGAATAGTTCCGTCACGTTACTTGGACCAAACGGATTGGGGAATGGTCCAACGGGATTTGGCGGAGCACCGAAAGGCAGTCGCGCCGGACTCGCGGCGCAGGAGAACGCATTGACCGCCGCCGAGTGACCATGCGTTGTGCCGGCAGTCGAAATCTGTAACTGGCCGCGGTTCGTGTTTAAGTGAAGGAATCGCGCCGCAGCGGCAGTTCTCTTCACAATGACGATTCGTGGATTCGCCGTGTTAGAGGCGATCTGTTCGTATGGATCCTGCGTACCATTTTGAACGTTGGTGGAGCTCGCAGCTACTGCAGTACCGGTAGGGTTCAAACGGAAAAGATCGTAGTCGTTTGAAGAACCGCCCAATGGATCAGCCCAGTAAAGGCTAATCGGTCCGGTGCTCGCGACGACAAGATTGTTGAAATTCTGCCCGCCGAAATTGTGCAAACGACCCACTCCGGTTCCGGCTACGCTTGTGGCTCCGCCGTCAACAAAGTCACCTTCCCAAACACCCGATGTGCCATCGTTCTTGTTGCCGGAGTTACCAGCTGAAGAGAAATACATCGCGCCGTCAGCAGTCACGTCATTTACAGCTTGAATGACCACGCCCCCGTTTGTGTTCGTAGGATTCAGCTGTCCGTCCTGGAATGGAGTTTCAACGAAGTAGAAGACGTCGTCGATGATGATGTCGCAACCGGCAGTACGAAGGGCGCGAATGTTTTGCGCCATACTCGTGATGCTGGTGAATCCTGTAGCAAAGAAAAGTTGGGCACCCGGAGCGATGTCGTGAACGATTTCTAACATCGCGGTGCCTTCGTCGCCGCTGGCGCCCGCTTGTCCGGGTAAAACTGTTACTGGTCCAAGGTCTCCCAGCGCCTGGCTTGCTGCGAGATTGGTCACGCCATCCGAAAGAACACCGATCTTGATTCCTGTGCCGTCCGCGTGAAATGTTCCGCGCGCGGCAAAGGCGCGATGCGTTGCATCACCTTCCGACGTTTGACTGCCCTCGCCTGTCGGCGGAATGTTGCCTGCGACATTGCCAACGCTGCCGTCTAGTGCCGAGCTCAATAGCGCGCGAACTCTGTTCGCACGACTTGAAAACTGAGGAGTCGACTTTCCAGGCATAGGATCAGACGCGCCTGAGGCGCTGCTACGAGTGATGCCGGATGTCATCGCGTCTTGCCGAGGTTGAATGAACCTGACCTCGGGCAGTGCTGCGATAGCTTCAAGGTTCACAACTGGAACTGCGACTCGAACACTGTTTGTGTCTGCGACGGTTTCGAGGATGTCGGCGCCGTTGTCGGACAACTCCATCAGCAGGTGATCGGAGACGTTTGCGGTGATATCGACGACAGTCCGACCGTCGTATGTGTATGGAACATCCGTGTCCAATCGTCTGACGCCGTCGGCAATCGCTTCGCCGCGCTCCATCTTCGCTTCATAGATCAGCTGAGAGTCCATCTTCTTTTCTGTTTCAGTGCGACTCTCTTTTTCTCTGATCAAGGCCTCAATCTGGGCCAATGCCTCTGGGCTGATCCCGGGATCTTCCTGTGCCGCGCTCGCACTGCGGTTTGAGATCCAGGCAGTGCTAGTTATGGCGATCGCACTGCATAGGAAGAAGACCAAAGTGATCAGGAATCTACGGCGATTTCGTGAGCGCTTGGGCGTCTTATGGCGTGGTGTTCTCGAGCTCGTTCTGTGCATGACAGGCTCCTTTGTCGGGTTCGGGCGATCCAAAATGGCTTATTGGGTTCAGGGAGCTGCTGTGGAAGCGAAGAGGTGCGTGTCAGTTGGTTGTTGCTTCAGCTGCAGGCATGATGAATTTCACCTCTTTCAATTCAGCGACGGATTCGATCTTGTTTAGCGCGATATAAGCGATGATCGAATGATCGCGCGCTGAAGTTGAAATAACTTTGGCTCCATGGTTCTTAAGCGCCGCAAGGATCTTTTTCGTGACGGGGACCCGCACATCCACTAGAACACGATTCTTACTGTCTCGTCGTAACTTAACTTCCTCAATCGGTGTATCTGATCTGCGACCGCGCTGTTGCTCGATGGCTAAGAGCAACTGTGAATCTATTTTCTGCTCCGCCTTCGTGCGCGATTCTTTTTCCTTCATCTGAACTACTGCACTCGGCAACGAATGAAACGTTGCGGGGCGAGGCAAGCCATACAGATGTGCGATCAGAAGGGTTAGTACAACGACCTTCATGGCGTCTAAATATTTGTGAGTGAGTTTTAGTTCGGGGTCTTAGTGCAAGTAGCAGGTGGATTTCGCAAGGACAATATTTGCAGAGCGGCTTTTGCCCTGTCAACACTTTTCGCTGCTTAATTTATCTGGAAGTAGTCGGGTGTAATTCCAGATACTTGAAGCGTTGAATTCCAGTTTTTGGAACGTTGATTTTGCGAAGAATTAGTTAGTGCTTAAGCCATCCGAGCAGGCCGTGAATCACAGTCTCTCGGTTCTCTTCATAGATCGCCTTTGTGAGGGGAATACTCATCGGGCAGGCCTTCACACAGTTCTGCGCGTTGCCGCAATTGGTGATGCCATCGTCGCCCATGATTCCTTCCAGCCGGTCTTCGCGATTCATCTTGCCGCTTGGATGCATATTGAAGAGGCGTACCTGTGCTATCGCCTGTGGCCCAATGTAGTTGTCACCCTCGTATTGAGGACATGCTTCGAGGCAGCAACCACATGTCATGCATCTTGAGTAGGCATAACGTTCCTGGACCTCGTCCTGATCCATTCGTGGTCCAGGTCCAAGATCGTGTGTTCCATCAAGATCGATCCACGCATGCACGCGTCGCAGGTGATCGAACATTTGCGATCGGTCCACTACAAGATCGCGCACGTTCGGAAACTTCGACATTGGTTCAAGTTTGATTGGCTGTTCGAGATTATCGATGAGCGCTGAGCACGACTGGCGAACGCGACCGTTCACAACCATTGTGCAGATGCCGCACACCTGCTCGAGACAGTTCATCTGCCAGACGGGTGGAGTCGTTCGGGTCCCTGCCTTGGTGACTGGGTTCTTCTGAATCTCCATCAAGCAGGAAATGATGTTGAGATTTGGGCGGTACGGAATCTCAAATTCTTCCCAGTACTGCGAAGAATCAGGGTTGGCCCGGCGGCGGATGTGGATCTCAACGGATTTGGGAGGCGTTCTTGCCGCTCGCGATGTCGGTTCGTGACCTGCACTCATGAGTTGTTCCCTTTTCCTCCCGCGTCCTCAATGGGCTTGTTCTGTTCACGACGAGTGGCATCGTCAGCCAGTGGATCGTTCACACGCTCTTTGTTCTGACTCCATATAACCGGGCCGCTCAGGTTCTGCGGTTTTTGTTCGGCGCCCGAAGACACGAACTGTGGGGCACCCTGTTTTGGTGCGGCCGCAGCGGCAGCTTCTTTCTTTCCTTTGCTGTAGTCGCGCTTGCGTGGCTTGATTAACGCGATGTCGACCGGTTCATAGGAGATAACCGGTCCCTCGCCAGAATACTCGGCTATCGTGGTCTTCAAGAAATTTTCATCGTCGCGATCGGGAAAATCTGGTTTGTAGTGCGCGCCGCGCGATTCATTGCGATTCAAGGCACCAAGCGTAATCACCCGGGCAAGCTCGAGCATGTTCGCAAGGTGTCGGGCATGCGGTAGTGCCATCGTGGCCCACAGATTCGAATCGTTAATCGATATTCGTTTGTAGCGATCCATTAGCTCGAGTAGTTTGTTGTCAGTCGCTTTCAACTTGTCGTTGTAACGAATAACGGTAACGTTGTCAGTCATCCACTGGCCCATCTCCTGGTGGAGAACGTACTGGTTCTCATTGCCGCTTTGCTTTATGAGCCCCTCGTTGATCTCGCGCTGAAGTTGTAGCTCTTGATCGTAAATCTTCGAGCCGTTAGAGCCGTTTCGTTCCACGTTCTTCGCAAACTCGATTGCGGCTGGGGCAGCGACAAATCCACCAAACACACAGCTCACAAGAGAATTTGCGCCAAGACGATTTGCTCCATGAATCGAGTAGTCGCATTCACCTGCCGCGAGCAGCCCTGGAATATTTGTGCGCTGATCGTAGTCAACCCACAATCCACCCATCGAATAGTGAACGCCCGGGAAGATGCGCATCGGCACGTGACGCGGATCGTCGCCTACGAACATCTCGTAGATTTCGAGTATCGCGCCGAGCTTTCGATCCAACATGTCGGCAGGGATATGAGTTAGATCCAGGTAGACCTGATTGCCACCACCTACACCCATTCCCTCAAGGCAGACCTGGAAGATCTCGCGAGTTGCAATATCGCGCGGAACGAGATTGCCGTAGGCGGGATATTTCTCTTCCAGAAAATATAAACGCTCTTTTTCCGGGATCGATGAGGGGGAACGCGTGTCGCCCTTCTTGCGTGGTACCCAGACTCGTCCGCCTTCACCGCGAGCCGATTCGGACATCAAACGCAGCTTGTCTTCGCCGGGGATCGAAGTTGGATGGACCTGGATGAATTCACCGTTCGCATACTTAGCGCCTTGTTGATAGCAGGCGGATACAGCACTTCCGGTGCACACCATCGAATTCGTCGATTTGCCGAAGATGAGACCTGGACCACCGGTGGCGACAATCACTGCATCGGCAGGGAACGCTTTGAGCTCGAGCGTTTGGAGGTCCATCGCAATCAACCCGCGACACACCTGATGATCGTCGAGCACGAGCGACATCATTTCCCAGTGCTCAAATTTTCTGACTTTCCCCGCCACCTCGTAGCGACGCACCTGTTCATCGAGTGCATAAAGAAGTTGTTGTCCAGTCGATGCACCGGCGAACGCGGTGCGATGGTGTTTGGTACCACCGAAGCGACGGAAGTCGAGTAGACCTTCAGGTGTTCGGGAAAACGGCACGCCCATACGATCGAATAGATAGATAATCGCGGGCGCCATTTCGCACATCGCTTTGGCAGGTGGTTGGTTGGCGAGGAAGTCTCCGCCATAAACAGTGTCGTCAAAGTGTTCCCAAGTCGAGTCGCCTTCGCCCTTGGTGTTGACTGCGCCATTGATCCCGCCCTGCGCGCACACTGAATGCGAGCGTTTGACGGGCACCACTGAGAACAGATCAACTGCATGGCCGGCTTCAGCGATCTTCATCGCCGCCGCCAGACCGGCAAGGCCACCGCCGACGATCGCGATCTTCAAATCATTCGTTGCCATTGATTAAAGAATGCCTCCGAGTAGACCACCGGGCCGAACAAACGCCACGGCGGCATTGACACCCACAAGTAGCAGTAAAACGCCGAACGCGATACAGGCGTAACCAGTCAGGCGTTGCGCGCGCTCGCCTATCGTGATTCCCCAATCAACCAGGAATAACCAGATGCCATTCGCCAGATGCCAGACGGTTGAAATGATGCCAACGAGATACACGAGAAAGATCGGGACCATTCGAAATTCAGTCGCAACGATCTCGAATGCGCGTTGAGGTTCGTGCGCGACGGAGTGGGTGTTCAGACCAGGCACCATTCCGAAGCGGAAATTGAGAACGTGGAACGTGATAAAGAAGAAGAGGATGATGCCGGTAATTCTTTGAATCAAATAGAACCAGTTGCGGGGATACGGATACGCGAGATTATTGGGTCGCGCTTCGACGGTAATCACCAAACCGTAGACGGCGTGATAGATGAGCGGTATAAAGATGCCGCCGATTTCCACGAACAGAATGTAGGGGATCGACTGGAGGTCTTTCACGGCGTCATTGAAATCTGCCGCTCCTGTTAGCGCTTTGGAATTGGTATAAAAATGTTCTAGAAGAAAAAGACCAAGCGGGACAATTCCGGAAAGCTGATGCAGCTTGCGCAAGACAAACGTCCTGCTCAAACGTATAGCCAAGTAAGCCCTCCTTTGCCATAAACATCGAACATCGGGGCCAGTCGAATGGGTTTAGGCAGGTTGTAGACGAATGTACACAGAGCAGTTGGATTATATGGAGAAGTGAGCGAAAAGCAAAACGGGTTTGAGTGAACCCGTAGTGTCTGAATAAGTATGACAAAATTGATCGAACATAGTCTGACAACACTCGCATCGATGGTCCGAAAGAGGGAAGTGTCTCCAGTTGAAATCATCGAAGCTCATCTTGAACAGATCGAAAAACTAAACCCGCGCCTCAATGCTATCGTCACTGTTGCGCCAGATCTATTGGACCAGGCAAGAACTGCTGAACACAGATTGACGGACGGTGTTGAACGCGGACCGCTGCACGGACTACCGCTTACAGTTAAAGACACGCTCGAAACGGCCGGTCTACGTTCTACGAGTGGCTCCCGCATACGGGCAGAATATGTGCCGAGGCGCGATGGACCTGCCGTGACTCGTCTCAAAGACGCCGGCGCAATCATCCTCGGTAAAACGAATGTCGCCGAGATGGCCATGGATTACACGGGCGACAATCCTGTGTTTGGTCGCACAAACAATCCTCACGACCTTTCAAAAACACCCGGCGGTTCCAGTGCAGGTGAAGCGGTTGCAATTGCGACGTGCATGTCACCCGCCGGACTCGGTAGTGATCTCGCGGGTTCGATTCGCATTCCGGCGCACTTCTGCGGAATCGCCGGACTGAAACCCGCGACGGGTCATGTTCCGCGTGGTGGTCAGTTTCCGCCGAGTGGGGGGCCGTATTCGCTTGGATCTGTGATCGGTCCGCTGGCGAGATCAGTTGACGATCTTGATTTGCTTTTTCGTGTGTTAACAGCGAGGCCAGATGGAGACAAGCCAGTCGATTTGAGAGGAGCTGCTGTCGCCTGGTACGCGGATGATGGAGTCGCGCCTGTCACAAGCGAAACACAACAAGCAGTTCACGCAGCAGCCCAGGCGCTGAGTGATGCTGGTCTAATCGTTAATGAAAAGCGACCGCCGCACGTTGAACGAGGCTATGAGCTTTGGTTGCAATTGTTCTCTCGCGCATCAGTGGTCCAACTACGAACGGTCTATCGGGGGAGGGAACACGAAGGCGGTTCTTTTGTTAGCTGGAGACTTAAGACTGCCGATTCGACGCCACCGCCAACACTCGATCAATACATCGGTGCGTGGATGCAGCGAGATCGCTTGCGTGATGAACTACTTGATTGGTTGTCGGAAACTCCGTTGATAATTGCTCCTGTTGGTGCGACACCCGCATACGATCACGACACGTTGAAAGTTACTGTCGGCGAACAGCGGTTTGGAAATTTTAAGGCGTTCAGTTACGCACACGCGTTCAATGTTTTCGATTTGCCCGTAGTGACTGTTCCCGCAGGTGAATCCACGGAAGGACTGCCGATCGGAGTTCAGATAATTGGCCGGCCGTATGATGAGCAGCGACTACTCGCAGCGGCGCGAATCATTGAGGACGCACTTGGAGGTTGGCGTCGTCCGGACTTTGAGAGGATCACAGGATAACAACCCGCTGCGTCGCGCCCGCCGTTTTTCTCGCTGGAGGGGGCAAAGTTGCTTAACAAACGCCGAGTTGCGCGGCTTCTTTCACTGACTTTGCACGACTCGGCACGTCCAACGAAAAACCCACAGGCGCAGAGCACGCAGAATCGCAGAGATTTGCTCATGTAATCCTGTAATTCTGTAATCCTGTCGACGTCTTCTGATATATTGCGCCGACGAAGTCTCAAACTGCCCACTTTGTTCAGGAGTAGATCATGGAACCAGTAATGACAGTTCTGGCCTTCTTGTTCTTCGGGTTTATCGCAATTGTCTTACTTGTTATAGCCATCAAAACGATTCGAATAGTGCCCCAGGCCACCGTGATGTTGGTGGAACGCCTCGGCCGTTTCGACAAAGTCGCGAGCAGTGGCCTCAACATCCTCGTTCCGTTTCTCGATAAACCGCGAGCTGTTTATTGGACCAGCACTCGGCCTGGACTCACCTCGATCGATTTGCGTGAACAGTTCATTGATCTTCCCCCGCAGCCCGTGATCACGCGCGATAACGTAACGATTCACGTTGACTCAGTTGTGTACTGGCAAATCATGGATCCGGTAAAAGCGGTCTATGAGATGAACGATCTAGTCGGGGGTATCGTCCAGTTGACGATCACTGGTATGCGCGCCGTAATGGGTGAGATGGATCTCGACCACACATTATCCCAACGCGATCAGATCAACGCGAAACTACGCATCATTCTCGATGAGGCGACAGACAAGTGGGGCGTGAAGGTCACGCGTGTAGACGTAAAAAATATTAATCCGCCTGAAGATGTCCGGATCACGATGGAGAAGCAGATGACAGCTGAGCGCAATCGACGCGCGCTGGTTCTTCAGGCTGAAGGTGATCGACAAGCAGCGATCACGCGCGCTGAAGGTGAAAAGCAAGCGGCTGTTACGAGAGCTGAAGGTGAAAAGCAGTCGGCAATTCTCGCGGCTGAAGGTGCGGCCCAATCACGACTTCGCGCAGCCGAAGCTGAAGCCGAAGCAATCTCGCAGGTGGCGAACGCGATGCAGAACCACGGGAATCCCGCACAGTATCTGATCCAGACGCGTTACATCGAGAGTTTGCGCGATATGACCCGGACCAATAATTCGAAAGTGATCTTTATGCCTGTCGAAACCTCGGCGCTGCTGTCGACGGTGGGGGCGATTAAAGAAGTGTTTTCGCAGACTGGAGAGAAGAGCGGTGAACAGGAGAATCCTCCGTCACCAAGACCGAGAGAGCTGCCTCGATAATCTCAGACACCAACTTTATGTCGGTGGTCTCAAGGAATTCTAGATGAGCGTAGTCGGTTGAAATTGAAGCTCCACCGACATGAAGTCGGTGGTCTCACAGTTAGACTCGAACTAATGGATGCTCGGAGATGATTGAGTAACGTGATCCCTTTGGGCTGAGCTGGCTGCGGAATACTACGAGTCGGTTCACTTCAATGTCCGCCGGTTCAAATCCAATTTGTTTGTGCTTGTCCGCAAGCGCTCTCGCACCTCGCGGACTGCGCAACCGAGCCACTGTCAAATGCGGGTTAAAAGTTCGCGCCTCACGCTCGAACCCTTCCCGCTGACACTCATCGTCGAGCTTCCGCTGCAACTCCACTAGCTGTCCCATCGAGTCGTTGATTCCGATCCACAACACCCGTGCGGGACCTCGCTCCGGAAACGCACCGGCGCCTTCGATGCGAACTTGAAACCGTCCGAAGCCTTCGACTGTACGCGAAGCTGCGGCCGACACCTCAAGCACTTGCTGCTGCGCGATATTGCCGAAGAACTTTAGAGTGAGGTGAATGTTATCCGGCTTGGTCCAACTTGCCTGAATATCTGGCAATGCCTCGCGCAGTTCTTCCGCATGTGTGACTATTTGTTGTTGGACTTCGTTTGGAATCTCAATCGCGCAGAACACGCGCCAGGTGGATTCTTGACCGGAATGTGGTTGTGTCATTAGTCGGACACTCGCTTCGACAGCGTACGCACTCACCTTCTCATTCTCCCCCGAGCTTTAGCCCGGGGTCGACTGTCGGAAAACCAAGAGAACCGTTTTAACGGTTTTCTAGATCGCTTCGGATGCACGCGAGAAACCGTTAAAACGGTTCCGAGAAGAAACAATCACGCCTGACCCCGAGCTGAAGCTCGGGGAGAATAAGAAGGTGTGTCTCCAAATGGAAAGAAGAGCTGCGCTTACGAGATCTACGGCATTGGCACTAATGTCATCGTCTCCTTTGTAGCCGCAGCAACAGCTGCTTCCGTAAACGGAAACACCCTGGGTGTCACTGCGCGCCAGTCGTCGAGTTGATCTTTCCAATGTGGACTCGAAGGGATACCCGACTCGCCGAGTGCAATACCGTGTTGTGTCTGGTCCCAGTTCGACGGATCAGCAATCAGACGCATCGAGACTGAAGCGCCCACATTCACCGTTGCTCCAAGTAAGCCTCCAGTTCCGTTCTGCGGGAATGGTGGAATCGTGAACTGCGATCCGATCAATGGAGCTCCTCCCAGCGGATGCGGAAAGCGAGCCTTGGCGACATCGCCCCAAGTCCACTTTGATTGATCTTCGCCGAGCGATTTCGTCAAAGCTGCAACCGCCTCGTCATAGACGCTGCGATAGAGCTCTGCATAATTCGTCATCCCTTTCGGCAGCCACTCAGCAGGTTGATTCTGGATGATTTGGTCGAGTGTCGTGTCGAAGTTGCTCCATTGGTAGTTCCTGACAAGCGTTTCGCCGAGCGCTGCGGTCAGAACTTTTGAACGAAACGCGAGTCGCATCTGGGACACTAACGGTGCGACAGTCGACTCTGCGTTGACTCGACCATCCCACGATTCCATCGCACTGAGCGCAGCCGAAAGTTTCTGATCCGACGGACTCAAGGTCGGTCGCAGAGTTTTCACCGCCTGTCGCGCAAACAAAACACCGGCAATGGAGTAGACATCGCCAAGCACACGGCGAAAGTCATCTGCGCTCAGTTTCGGTTTTTCACTCAGCAGGTCGTAAATGCGACGTGCGCGATACGGTTGTGCCCAGCTATGCGTGAGAAAGTATGCATAGTCAGTCCCGACGATACGTTGGTTTGCGGTAACAATGATCCCGCTTGGTGGATCGTAAAGCTGAGGTAATTTTGAGACGGGAATGTAACTGGTCCATTCACCGGCATCGGTTGAGCCGTCAAAAGGCACGCTCCCGTCACCCGATTTGCGTATGGGGACGACGCCTGCTGCGTGATACCCGATATGCCCATCTACATCAGCGTAAACAATGTTCTGGGTCGGCGCTGTGAACGACTCGAGTGCTTCGGTAAACTCTTTCCAGTTTCGCGCGCGATTCATTAGATACGTGACATCAGGTCTGTTCAGCTTGGGATCTAAACCCGTCCAACGCAGTGAATAACGCTTGTTATCGTTTGCCAGAACAATGGGTCCATGACGAGTGACGGTGACATCGACCGTGACATTGTCGAATTCCGACGAAGCGATCCCTTTTCTGACTTTGATGTCTTCATGTCGAACAGTTGCATCCTGCCAACCCGCAGGAGTCATGTAGCGATTCGGATTCGCTGGATCAAACTTTTCAAGGTAGACATCCTGCACATCGGGACCAACGTTTGTGAATCCCCAGGCGACACGATCATTGTGACCAATGACCACTCCCGGCAGACCGGGAGCAGTTACGCCGGCTACGCGAACTCCAGGTGCCGACAGATGGACCATGTGCCATATCGAAGGGGCCGTCGCTCGAAGATGCGGATCATTCGACAGCAGCGGTTTTCCTGTCGTGGTGCGCTTGCCACTCACTACCCAATTGTTGCTAGCGGCTAAGCCCTCGGCGTGAAAACCAATTCTCGCTAAGGCGCCGGTAGCAATCGCTTGTATTCTTGCTGACTCATTCAGCACTTCATCGGAGACGTTCGTGCGGTACCAGGCAGTTGTGTTCTTTGTCGCAGTCCTGGAGTCTTTGCCATAAACAAGAACGTCGATTGGCGAAACCTCCGGCAGCAACGCTGCGCGCTTTTCTGACGGCAGGCCAGCAAGCGCCTCGCGCATCAGGTCGAGGCGCCATGTATCTGAGAGCGCCTCAAAAAAGATCTTCACAACCACTAGCGAATCGCTGGGCTTCCATGGCTTGGGTTTGTATTGAAGGATCTTAAACTCTGGAGGCAGACTCTTGTCCGTCAGTGAATCGATGTAGGCGTTGACCCCATTCGCATATGCTTCCATCACCTTACGCGATTGCGGCGACGCCAGTGCCCATTCGGCCTCGACCTCTGAGCCGAACCCGTACGTGCGATGCAGTTTGTCCTGATCGAGCGCAACGTTGTTGGGACCGGCTCCAAGCACTTCCGCTAATTCGCCTCTTGCAGTCCGTCGGAAGAGATCCATCTGGAACAATCGATCGCTAGCCGTTGCGTAGCCTTGAGCAAAATATAAATCGTCGTCATTCTTCGCCTCGATGTAAGGAATGCCACGTTCGTCGCGTCTGATTACGACTTGATCATGCAGGCCTTTGATTTGGACAGTAGCGGGGTTCTGAGCGTGCGAGCGCGATGAAGTAGCGGGAAGCAGCCACACGAGTCCGAGTGCGGTCAATAACAAAACAGCCGACAAACGCTTCATAGTCACCTCGAGATTCAAGCAGGTTGGTGATGGAGCCGAGATACTAGCACAAAGTGTTGGAACGCCACGGTCAAGCTGGTGCAAGCGGCGGTATGGTCAGCTCACTCGAAGCGCGCAGTCAGGAAGGGGGCAAGCGGTCGTTGGGATCAAGGTGCGAAGGTGACAATCAGCGCGCCCCCGCCGCTTCTGTCTAATGTTGACGATCATGTGAATTGAGCGGGGGCGCGCTCGTTGTCGCTTCGGTGAGTTGATCGTAATGACCGCTTGCCCCCTTCCTGACTGCGCGCTTCGAGTGAGTTGAACCCATTGGCGCTTGTCCTTCCTTTCTTAGTGCCCCAATCAACCGTTATTCATTACTGCTTGGCCCCGCCGACCGCCACGAGCTCAACTATGTAACTATTGACCATTTGAATTTGGGTACATACAATTCGCGCGATGCCGATTCTTTATCAACGCTGGATCATGGGTGTCGCTGTTCTTCTGCTTGCTGCTTTTACTTCAGCAGTCCATGCGCAGCAACGACCGCTGCTCACCGAAGATGTCGACATCATCGCGCCGGGCACTGTGCGTATTGAAGCGGGTCTCGATTTTCTGCAAGACGCGAGGTATCCCGTCTCGGGAATCACTGGCGATCTAACGCGCGTTGGTGTGATCGGCATTAACTTCGGCATGGGACCGAACGTCGAGTTCCAAATCGAAGGAGTCGCGCAAAACTTTGTCAGTATCAACTCTCGAGGGCCGTCAGCGATTCCGTTAAATTTGCTTCCTGGCGCAAACTCCACCAACGACACAGGCGATTTCACACTCTCGGCAAAGTTCAAGCTACGCACAGAAACGCGCCGTGGTCCATCGCTGGGTTTCCGTTTTGGCGTGCAGCTACCTAACTCAAGCCAGGGAACAGGTGTTGGACTCAATCAAACGAATGCTTACGGGCAGATACTTGTTGGCAAACGATTTGGTCGCGATGGTCGGCTCAATACCTTTGGCAATCTTGGTATCGCAATTCTAACGGCACCGACTCAACTCTTCTCACAGAACGATGTGCTTACCTACGGCCTGGCCGGGATCTATCGCATCAATCATCAGTTTGCGGTCGCTGCGGAAGTGAATGGTCGTGCGAACACTCGCCCGGGGAATGGACCACTCGGAACAGAGTCGCAGGCCGAAGCACGCTTAGGCATGCAGATCAGAGCGTCCGGACTGCGTTTTGATTTCGCAGGTATAAAAGGCCTTACCAGTTTCACGCACAACTCAGGCTTCACCGTCGGTGTCACGTACGACACGCCCGTGATCTTCGCTCCTGTGCGGCAATAGTTTTCAGCCGCAGATCTCCGCAGATAAAACACGGAACGAATGTCCGAAGCATATCGGACATTCGTTGAGGCATTCGTGCTGGTTGAGTGTTTATGAGCGACACGACAAGCGAAGCGTATCGGACATCAGACCGGATTATTACTGCGAAGGTTGGTCGGGATTTCATATCTGAGCAGCAGGCATCGTACATTAGGTCTCTATGTTTGATTGGTTGAGGGCGGTCGCGCACTGGCTTGAACATTATATTATTGGAATGCCGCTCTACTTAGCGGCGCCCTCGATGCTCGTTATCGGAGCTCTCGACTCCTCTTTACTATCTCTTCCGGAAATTAACGATTATCTAGTCGTTGGACGCTGCATCAAGAATCCGAGTGCCGTCTTTTATTTTCCGTTATTCGCTGCGGCGGGCTCCGTTCTCGGTTGTTTGCTGCTTTATACAATCATGCGTCGCGGTGGTCAGGCAGTGCTGCGAAGGCAATTCAGCCTCAGCGGTATTCGCAAAGTAGAGAAGGCGTACGAGCGTTTTGGTTTTCTCGCTATCGCGATCCCCGCGATATTGCCACCACCACTGCCTTTCAAGATATTTGTAGCGACTGCTGGAACGCTTGAGTACCCGCGTTGGAAGTTTTTGTTGACCGTGATGCTAGCGCGCTCGTTCCGCTACTATCTTGAAGGTATTCTGGCAGTCTTCTATGGACGGCGAGTTCTTTCATTTGCTAAAGACAATGGGCTGGTAATCATCAGCATCGTAGCGGGGTTGGTCCTTATCGGCATAATCATTTACATACTTATCAATCGCAGAAGACCACTTGAAGAGCCTAAGGATGAATTGACTGACGCCAAAGGCTTCATGGATGAAGAAGGAACGCTCTAATTGACACTACTAGTCCTAAACCAATTTACCAAACTCTTAACGCGAGTCTCCGAGTATCTGATCACGTTCGGAGCCTTCGGCTTATTCACACTTGCCCTACTTGACTCAACGTTCGTTCCACTGCCAAGCAGTGCTGACGCGTTGATGCTCGTGTTGTCGACCACCCATCCGCGGTGGATGCCCTTATACGCCTTGATGGCAACGGCCGGCTCAGCCCTCGGCTGCTTTATTCTCTATCACATCTCGCGACGCGCAGGCGCGCGTGCACTGAAAAAGTTCTCGGAGAAAAAACAGAAGCGAGTAAAGGAGTTGATCGATCGGTACGATATGTTCGCTGTGCTGGTCGCCACTCTCTTGCCGCCGCCGTTTCCTTTCAAGCTGTTCGTAATCTCTGCCGGTGTTTTCCGCTTTAGCGTTGTGAGATTCATGGTTGCGATCATCGCGGGGCGTGCGTTTCGTTTCTTGCTGGAGGGGTTCTTCGCGGTTCGATACGGACAGGACGCAAAGGTGATTTTGGCCCGTTACTATCCTTGGATCGGTCTGGGTCTCGCGCTAGGAATTTTAATATTTGTACTAGCCAAACGATTCTGGAAGCGTGAAGCTGTGGAGATTGTTGAAGAACTCCAACACGTTTCGGAGACTGGACTAGAAGCCGGAAATTAGCGGCGCTTCTTCGACTGCGGGTTTTAATTCGATGAATTGAAAATTGCGCGCGGCGGCGAGATCTTTCACGCCGTGTTCCTCTTCCAGCTTCGAAAGTAGCAGAAGAAAAATCTCCGCAGTGGCCAGCGCATCGCTGCCAGCTCGATGTCGGCTGGTGATTGGAATTGAAAAGTGACTGGCTATCGTATCGAGCCGGTGATTGCTCAGGTCTGGTAGCACTCGTCGCGATAAGCGAACGGTGCAGAGGTGAGGATTGAGCATCCGGTGCCCCGGATACACGCGCGAGATCTCGTGATTCAAGAAGCTTGTGTCGAAACCAGCGTTGTGGGCTACCAGGACCGAGTCGCTCACAAAGTCGAGCCAACTCGGCGCTACTTCAGCGAAGACGGGAGCTGACTTGACCATCTCATTCGAGATTCCTGTCAAAGACATTACGAAGCGGGGAATCGGAATTTCTGGATTCACTAGCGACAGAAACTTCTCGACGATTTGTCCGCCTCGAATTCGAAACGCGCCCAGCTCGATCAAGCGGTTCGGCGGTGTCTTCGCGCCTGTGGCTTCCACATCGACAACAACAAAATCAAGCTCGCTTAACAGGCGCGATTGCCAGTCGTCTTCCTGTAGTTCGATCGTGTTGTTTTCAAGAAACTTGAACCGGCGATCATTCTTGACCAAGTCAGCGACCAGCAATCCGGCAAGATCGTCGTCAATGTGCGAGAGTTTGAAGATGGCATCAACTATGGTTGAAGCAGGAGCGCGTCCGCCGGAGTCTACGAGGAGATCAATTGTGTCTTGAACGAGAGTGGAATCGGAAACTAAATTCGGATAAGGCGGCATTTCGGATTTGGATTGTAGCACGTCATCTGAAATAGAGGTGAACAATTGACGACGGATCAAGTTATAGAGACTTTCAAGAAAAGTGGAGCGCTACTGGAAGGACATTTCAAACTAACCAGTGGCTTGCATAGCTCGGTGTACTTGCAATGCGCGCTGGTTCTTCAGTTTCCTGAAAAGGCCGAGGCGTTCGCGCGGGCCATCGCGGACCAATACGAAGGTAAACAGATTGAGCTGGTCGCTTCGCCCGCGATTGGTGGGTTAATAATCGGACACGAGGTGGCGCGCGCGCTTGGTGCGAGATTCATTTGGACCGAAAGGCAAGACGGCGAAATGACTCTACGCCGCGGATTCTCAGTGCGGCCGGGTGAAAAGACCTTGGGTGTTGAAGATGTGGTGACGACTGGTGGATCAACGCGCGAGACGATTGATGCATTAAGAAAAGCTGGAGCAGATGTCCTCGGCGCCGCGTCGATCATCGATCGTTCGTCGGGCAAGGCGGATGTGGGCGTTGGGCGAACATCGTTGGCGAGTCTTGATGTGAAGTCGTTTGATCCCGCGGAGTGTGAGTTGTGTCACCAGGGAATAGAAGTCGTGAAGCCTGGGAGTCGGAAGTAAAGTCGACATTAGGCAGGACAGAAGTTGGAAAGGGTGGAGTGGTAGGTAGGCATGGACTCTCAGCAACCGACATTCAACTACAGAACGGGAGCGAAGCGACCGATTAGGAGCGAGCTGTTGGATGGCTATCGAGTTGATCGGTCGCTTCGCTCCCATTCTGTAGTTGAATGATGTTCGAAACACTCGGCCGATTCAAAAGAGACCAAAGACCAAATCCCATACCAACATGAACTTCAAACTGCTCATCCAGTACGACGGTACCGACTTTCACGGATGGCAGATCCAAAACGGACAGAGAACAGTTCAAGGTGAGCTTACGTCCGCGCTGTCGCTGATCGAAGGCAAGGACGTCATTGTTCACGGGTCGGGTAGAACTGATGCGGGCGTTCATGCTGAGGGGCAGGTGGCGAGCGTTCTTGTGAACCGCGAGTTCACCGGAGAAAAGCTGCGGTCAGCAATCAATGGAAATATCGGCGAGGACGTTCGCGTTTTGAGCGCTGAACCGGTTAGCGACGACTTTCACGCGCGCTACTCGGTAATTGAAAAGACTTACGTCTACCGAATAGTTAATGCGCCAGTGCTATCGCCGTTCTGGTCGCGTTACGCGCTACACGAGGCACGATCCCTGGATCCTGGAAAAATGTATAACTGCGCGAAACTATTCCTGGGCGAACACGATTGGACTGCGTTTTCTGCTGCGCAGTCAGACGTCGATAGCCGTGTTAGAACAATAACCGATCTCGACGTGGAAACGTTTCAGGATCGACGAGCGTGCGGTCGCGTTCTTCAAATCAAAGTAAGTGCGAATGGTTTCCTTCGTTACATGGTCCGATCCATTGCCGGCGCACTGCTCGCGGCTGGCAGGGGTGAACTTGATATGCAACAAATCGCCGATGCAATTGTATTAGGGAAGCGTCCGTCGGAAATCGTAACTGCACCGGCGCATGGATTGACGCTGTTTTCAGTGAAGTATGAATGAGAGCGTTGGGGATGTTCGGCAGTGACATGGTTAAAGCTCTCGAACCCAAACCGTTCGGCGTGGTTCGGACCACCGGGTTTTCACTCCGTAGGAGTGACATGTTTATATCTCTCGAACCCAAACCGTTCGGCGTGGTTCGGAAGAGCGGACAACAAAAACGAATGTTCCAATTAACAGTCGTGTCCGCTCGTCCGAACCACGAAGTTGATGCGGGACATCGCGGTCTATAAACATTGCACTCCCACGGAGTGAAGAAACATCTGTTGACACACCCAATCTAACAGAGAAGAATGGGGTGCGTATCTTACCGATTAGCTTGCATTCATCCTCTATGCTTTCTGATTTCAATGACGTTGTAAAAAAGGGCTCCCGTGAGGAGTCGTTACTCGCTTCCGTTGCCTGGGATCGCCTGCCACGACACGTCGCAATCATCATGGATGGCAATGGACGTTGGGCGGCGCAGCGTGGTCAGCCACGCATCGCCGGGCATCGCGCCGGAGTCGAAGCAGTTCGTGCTGCCGTCGATACAGGCGCGCGTTTGGGTCTGCAAGCACTTACTCTCTATGCGTTCTCGACTGAGAATTGGAAGCGACCCAGATACGAAGTGGATGCACTAATGCGTATGCTCCGTCGTTATCTGCGCCTGGAGCTTGATGAGATTGACCGGCAGAACATCAAATTTCAAACGATCGGCCGCACGGGCGCACTGGCCGAGAACGTTCGCGCAGAAATCGCGAGAGCTACTGAACGCACCGCTAACAACAAGGGAATGATTCTGACTGTGGCCCTGAATTATGGCGGCCGCGCAGAGATCGTCGACGCCTGCAAGGCCGCTGTTCGGCGCCTGATTGACGAAGGCAGCCGGTCTGACGAGATAACGGAAGAGCGAATCGCGAATGAACTCTACACTCGCAATCTGCCTGAGTTGGATTTGCTCGTTCGCACGAGTGGCGAGTTGCGGATATCGAACTTCTTGCTCTGGCAGAGCGCTTACAGTGAGATCTATGTGGCCGAAACATTGTGGCCCGACTTTCGCCGACAACATTTGCTTGAGGCTGTCATAGATTACCAAAGGCGTGATCGACGGTTTGGTGGATTGAAGTTGGTTGTGAGTAGGAAGTGAAGGAAGGCAGAAGGCAGTAGTCAAAGACCAAAGACTAAAGACCAAAGACCCAAGACCCAAGACCAACAATCCCGCTTGCCCGAAACCAAAACGCAAACACCAAAAAGCTCCGGACGTGCACGAGTCCTCACTGCCGTAGTTGCTCTCCCATTCTTAATCGCGTCGATCGTCGTCCATCAATTGTGGTGGCTGTTTGTAACCATGGCAGGGGCCGCACTCACGCTCGGTCTGTTTGAGTTTTATAAGCTCGCAAAGCGTCGTGACATGAAACCGAATGTGGTCGCGATGTATTTAGGCGGAGCCGCCATCTTCACGGTATTTCTTTTCAATGAGTCGAACGAATTCGTAAATGTGCTCTTGCTGCAAGTGATTCTGCTCGTTCTGATCGTCGGGACGCTCGTCGCCGCAACTTTCCAGGAAGCTAATTTTGAAAAGATGATCGCCTCATCGGGCGCGACCATCCTCGGCGTCCTCTATGTCGCCTTGCTCGGAAGTCATCTCGTCGCGCTGCGTACGGGATTCAACCCGATACTTTCAACACACCTGCTGTCGTTCTTCTTTCTCGTCCTGATGGGTTCGGATATCGGCGCCTACTACACTGGACGACTACTTGGTAAGCACAAACTGGCTCCGAAGATTAGTCCCGGAAAGACTTGGGAAGGAATTGGCGGTGGAATCGTTGCTGCCCTCGCGATGGCTACGCTTGCACACTTCTGGTTTTTTCGTGAGTTGCCATTGAAGTGGGGCTTACCTTTAGCGGCAGTAATGATGGTTCTTGGAGTACTGGGGGATCTGGTCGAGAGTGCTTTGAAACGCGGCGCTGGTGCAAAGGATGCAGCGAATCTCTTGCCAGGTCATGGTGGTATTCTCGATCGGTTAGATAGCTTGCTCTTCAATGCACCGCTCATCTACTATTTTGGCCGCTTCTATTTCAACACTTAGTACGTGCGAAGCTGATGACCACACGCAAAATCGTTCTCGTCGTCGGCGCCCTAATCCTCGCAGTGTGCTTGCTAGTGCTGATATTCGTCGGCGGGATTGTCGGGTTCGCATTTTATACTGTCGGTAAGAGTGAAGCAGCGACGCGCGCGAAAGATTTTCTGAAGGCCAGCCCGGTGTTGAAGCAGGATATCGGCGACGTTAAAGATTTTGGTTCCTTCGTAACTGGCAGCATCAACGTCCAAAACGAAGACGGCGCGGCGACGTTGAATTTGAAAGTGATCGGTGTGAAGAAAGTGGTCAACGCAACTGTGAATCTTGCGTATAACGGTCGCACGTGGCGCGTTAGTTCAGCCTCGTATGTTAATGACCATGGCCAAACGGTAAATCTCCTCGACCCCTACGAGTCAAAACTGAAGTGTGTCGGACATCGAGCCCCCCGCGCAGCGTGACCAACATCAACTTATGAAGCCCAAAGGCGTTGCTATTCTTGGCTCGACCGGTTCAATCGGGTGCAACTCATTACGTGTCATTCAATCGTTGGGACCAGCGCGATTTCGAATTGTCGCGCTCGGCGCGGGAAGTAATGTCCACAGACTCGCAGTTCAGGTCGCGAGACACTTACCAGAAGTTGTTTCTGTTGATAATGAATCGACCGCTCACGACTTACGGGCACTGCTGTTTGACCAAAACATCGACCTACCTCGTATTGTCGTAGGCACCGAAGGCCTCGTTGAAGTCGCTACACACGACCAGGCGGATTGCGTGATCTCCGCGACCGTAGGGGCAATTGGTTTTGTTCCAACCCTGCGGGCGTTGGAATGCGGCAAGCGGGTCGCGTTAGCAAATAAAGAAACGTTGGTAATGGCGGGCGAATTGATGACTGCAGCCGCGCGTAAGTCTGGCGCTGAACTGTTGCCTGTCGATTCGGAACATAACGCACTGCACCAATGTCTTCGTGGTCAGAAACGCGATGAAGTTCGACGCATTGTGTTGACCGCATCCGGTGGTCCATTTCGCACAAAGAACTCGGCCGAGATGAAGAACGCCACGGTTGAGGAAGCGATGCAGCATCCGACCTGGAACATGGGGGCCAAGATCACAATCGATTCTGCGACGCTTATGAATAAAGGATTGGAAGTGATTGAAGCCCACTGGCTCTTCGGATTCGGTCCTCACGAAATCGGAATCCTCGTTCACCCGGAGTCGGTAGTGCATTCAATGATCGAGATGGTCGACGGATCGGTCATTGCCCAGATGGGTGTGACTGACATGCGTCATGCAATCCAGTATGCGCTGACGTATCCAGAACGACACGAATGCGAATTGCCACCTCTGGATCTCGCCGCAGTGTCAGCTTTGCATTTCGAAGCACCCGACATGGATCGTTTTCCGTGCATCGGTTTGGCTTACCGCGCGCTCGCGGCTGGTGGCACGCTGCCCGCGGCGATGAATGCTGCTAATGAAGAAGCCGTACAGGCTTTCATCGATGGTAGGTTGTCTCTTACTGAGATTCCGCACATCATTGAAGGCGTGATGAATAGCCATCAGAACGAACCTGTCAGTGATATCGAAACAGTCCTCTCCGCGGATAGGGTTGCGCGAAAGACAGCATCAGCGGAAATCGCCAAGGTGTCTGCACACGCAACTCCCGCCGTGTGAATCGTGAGTAGCCGATATTCAGTTCCGTTCGTGGGAGCGGATGGCCAGGACTCAACATCCGTCTCACTCCACTGTGCGCGTTGAGTCCTCGCCATCCGCTACCGCGAACGGTACTGAATAGCGGGCACTTAGTCAGAGCCTCGTATATATTTCCTTTCATCCCAGTTTATGCGTCGGAAAAGCTCCGACCAAGAGCGCAGATTAAGTTGTTTGACGCTCTTGGAAGCGAACGCGTACACTCAGTTGTGCAACGCTGATGCGACGATTCGTGTCCAACCAGCGGCAATTGATTGAAATATCAGGAAAAGGCTTAGCGAATGAGCTATTACTTAGTCGGTAGTCTGGCATTTATCTTCATATTGGGTTCCGCAGTTATCTTGCATGAGTTCGGGCACTTCATTGTCGCTAAGCTCCTCGGAATTCGCGTTGAAACTTTCTCCGTGGGATTCGGACCGCGCCTTTTCGGAAAGAAATGGGGACATACGGACTACCGCGTTTCCGCTATTCCACTCGGAGGTTACGTGAAGCTCGGTGGTGATGAATCGAACGCACCTCTCGAAGGACAAGGCGCGGCAGATATTCCACCGAAAGAAATGTTCAACCTTCGGCCTCGCTATCAACGCGTAATGGTCGCCCTAGCCGGACCCATTATGAATATCCTGACGGCGCTGGCGATTCCTTTTGCATCTGCCATGATTTATGGCGTTCCTGCGACACCTGCTCCGGTGGTTAGTTATGTCGCTCCCGTAGGTGCTGCGAAAGAAGCGGGATTGCAGCCGGGAGATCGAATCATTTCGTTCAATGGCACCGAGAATCCGACTTGGGACGCCATTAGTAGTGACGCGTTGTTGGCGCCCGGGCAGGAGCTTCCCGTTGTGATTGATCGCAACGGCGAAAGACGCTCATTAACAATCAAACCGACTGTAAGAACTGAAAGCGGAGATACCGCAGGAACGTTAGACTTTATTCCTGACTACGGTGGTGTACCTGTGGTGGTAGAAGGTATTACCCCTGGCTCACCCGCAGAGGAAGCTGGATTTCAACCTGGCGATCGGGTCGTCACCGTCGGCGACCAGGATGTAAAGAGCTCAGCGCAGGTCGTCGAATACATTCGCGCCCACCCTGATGAAGTTATCAAACTGACGGTTGAGCGAAGCAACAATCAGGTACAGCTAAGTACCGGCACACGCCGTCTTACCGGGGGATTGGTGGGTATCAACCTTAAGGAGCAATTACCGTTTCACGATGCGGGACTTGGAACGGCAGCCGCGTATGCCTACGACTCCAACATTCAGATCTTGCGAATCACGGGCAAAGCACTCGGACAGGTGTTTACCGGAAAGCGCTCCGTTCGAAACACGCTCTCCGGGCCCATCGGCATTTATCAGGCGGCGCAAAAGTCGGTCGCACTTGGCTGGGAAGCTGTGTTTGGTATGTTGGGATTTTTAAGTCTGAACCTGGGTATCTTCAACCTGCTGCCAATCCCTGTGCTTGACGGTGGCGCGATCTTCTTATTGCTGATCGAAGGCGTGTTGGCACTAATCGGTCTTTCAATATCGACCGTGGTACGCGAACGTATCCAGCAGGTCGGTTTTGTGATGGTGCTCTTGTTAATGGTGTTTGTAATAACTAATGACCTTCTGAAGTCGTTCAGCCGCAGGGCGCCTGACCCGCAGAAACCCGCGGCCACACAACCCGCTAAGTAACCGACAGTGCGCAAATCAAAACCAGTTCAAGTCAAACATCTGCAGATCGGTGGCGGTGCTCCAGTTGTTATTCAGTCGATGACAAAGACTGACACGGCTGATGTCGATAGCACAGTTGCACAAATCGAGGAGATGGTTCGCGCAGGTTGTGAAATCGTGCGACTTGCTGTTCCTGACAACGATGCGGCAATAGCTCTCAAGGAGATCCGCAAGCGAGTGCCTGATGTTCCACTCGTCGCTGATATTCACTTCCACTACAAGCTCGCATTGCTGGCGCTCGAAGCAGGAATCGACAAGCTTCGTTTGAATCCCGGCAACATCGGTGCACACGACCGCATTGTTCAAGTGGTTCGTGCTGCGCAGGCGCAACGCGTTCCGATCCGGATCGGCGTCAATGGCGGCTCTTTGGAAAAGGATCTGTTGCAGAAGTACGGGACGGCCACGCCAGAAGCGATGGTTGAATCTGCTTTGCGGCACATTCGCATCCTTGAAGATCTGGATTTCACCGAGATCATCATTTCACTGAAAGCTTCGGACGTTCATCGCACGGTCGCTGCCTATCGTTTGTTGGCGGAGAAGGTCGATTATCCGTTTCACCTGGGTGTAACTGAGGCCGGCACTTCATTCAGTGGAACAGTGAAATCGTCAATCGGATTAGGAATTCTGCTTCACGAAGGTATCGGCGACACCATTCGCGTTTCGCTTGCCGCCGAACCGCAAGAAGAAGTACGCGTCGCGTGGGAAATTGTGAAGTCGCTGGGTCTGCGCACCCGCGGCGTGACTGTTGTTGCCTGTCCGACATGCGGTCGCCTGGACGTAGATAACTTCGTTGGAATTGTCGAGGAGATCGAACGGCGTTTGGCCCACGTCGAAGAGCCGCTTCATCTGTCAATCATGGGATGTGCGGTCAATGGTCCAGGCGAGGCGCACGATTCTCAACTTGGCATCACATTCGGACGCGGCGTCGGCATGATATTCAAAGACGGTGTGCCGATGCGGAAAGTCGCCGGCGAAGATATTGTGGAAGCGTTTGTAAAGGAGACGGAGAAGCTTCTCGCCGAAGGTAAGTCAGCTAAACCAGCTACTACACCTGAGTTGGTCAATATCACTTAGCCTATTTCACAACCCTCAAAGATCAATTCGCAGAGTGCAACGTAGAAATCATCAGCACTCAATCTTCGATAAAAGAATTTAAGTTGCCACTGATGCAGGTTAGGAAGGGCGGTTTACCCCCGCTTAAGTTGCGTAACACCCAAGCGCAACAGAAATGAGGTTGACTGTTATCCAACC
>JBKPMX010000111.1:0-27427 GCA_046765655.1 Acidobacteriota bacterium | reverse complement strand
GATTGCAGCGGTGCCTGGTATCAAGGACATGGCGAACATCAAAGGCGAGCAGGTGTCGAATGTCGGATCACAAGACATGTCGTTCGACATCATGTTGAAGGTCGCGAAGCGCATTAACGAGCTTATGCCGAAGGACGACGTTGACGGTTTTGTTATTACACACGGCACGGACACGCTCGAGGAAACAGCATTTTTTCTTAACCTGGTCGTCAAGGGTGACAAACCCGTAGTAATGGTCGGTTCGATGCGACCGTCGACTGCGGTCAGTGCCGATGGACCATTGAATCTCTACAACGCTGTTGGTGTGGCAATCGATCCAAATGCGAAAGGTCGGGGAGTCCTGGTGGTGATGAACGATTGGATTCATGCTGCCCATTCGCTTACGAAAACCAGCACTACGGCCATTCAAACATTCATGTCGCCGTTGAGAGGTGTGGTCGGTGTGGCGACGTACGGCAAGAACGATTTCTATAACACTCCAGCATGGAAACACACAACGCAGAGCGAATTCAGCGTCGATGGCGTTACCAAACTGCCACGCGTCGATATTGTGTTTGCATGCGCTGACATGCCGGCAGATCTAATCGACGCTTCAGTAGCAAACGGCGCAAAGGGAATCGTCATCGCTGGTGTCGGCAATGGCAACATGAACAAGGCTTCTCTGGCAGCAGCGGCGAACGCGGTTAAGAAAGGAGTCGTGGTTGTCAGAAGCAGTCGCGTTGCAACCGGATCGGTGGGACGAAACGTTGAGGTCAACGACGATGAAGCCGGCTTCATTGCTTCGGATGAACTCAACCCACAGAAGTCACGAATACTGTTGTCGTTGGCTCTTCTGAAGCAGCGTTCGAAAGCGGAGATTCAAAATCTGTTTACAACTTACTGAGAAACGGTGCAGCATTCCGCAACCAAACGCGCCGCATTGACTCGGCTTCGCCGTCTGATATGAGGCGATGGCTCTGCCTCGCCGTAGTCAAGGTCTCTGATGTTGGGCTGTGCCCCTGGTTCGGTCTCTGACCTCTAAACAGCATCGATTTGTTTGTGATCTAGAAGGGGGCGGAGCCCGAACCAAGGGCTACGCCAAAATGAAAAAGGCATAGTACCGGCGAGGCAGAGCCATCGCCTCACATCGGGCGGCAAAGCCGTGCGAAAAAGTTTCTTAGAAGAGAAGAACTTGCGAGCTTGCTACACAGAGTTTTTACAAAAGAATTTTCGGTGATAACGAGTTTCCTGTTTAGGTAGTGTGATTTCATGGATCGTTCCGTTTGTCTGTAGAAAAAAGCAAGATCCACGAAGTCACACGAAACAACACAAACCAAAATACTTTCGCTCCTAACTAACTCTCTACATGATCTGGATCGAACTCCTCATACTACTGGCCTGCATTGTGATTGGTGCGCGTCTCGGCGGGATCGCACTGGGCACGGTTGCCGGCATCGGTCTGGCGATTTTCGTATTCGGTTTCGCGCTGCCACCGGGTGGTCCGCCACCGGGCGTACTCGGAATGATCATCGCCGTAATCACTGCGCTGGCGACGATGCAAGCGGCAGGCGGGCTTGATTATCTTGTTTCACTTGCCGAACGCGTTCTGAAAAAACACCCACAGTACGTCACCTTCATCGCGCCGATCGTCACTTATATCCTTGTCTTCGCCGCAGGCACCACGCATGTCATTTATGCCGTCTTACCAGTAATCGCGGAAGTCTCACGTAAAGGAAATGTTCGTCCCGAGCGTCCACTGTCTATCAGTGTTATCGGTGGGTTCTTCGGAGCGACAGCGTCGCCGATCTCACCCGCATCCGTCGCAATGCTCGGACTATTCGCCGCAAAAGGACTGTCTCTACCGCGGCTTCTTGCGATTACGGTTCCTGCCACGTTCATTGGTGTCGTGATAGGTGCGTTTTCGGTAGCGTGGCGCGGTAAGAACCTGGATGAGGATCCCGAATATCAAGCGCGACTCGCCGCAGGAGCCGTGAAACCTCCTGAGCCGCTGCCGGATCTTAAGGAAACCGCTCTCATGCGTGCGCGCGGATCGATGATTCTTTTTTTGGTTGGAATCGTTGCAGTTGTACTGATTGGAATCTTTCCTCAGTTGCGACCCTTCTACCAGGTCACTACGGCGGACACAGTTGATTACGATCAGGTGAACATGGGAATGGCGATAATGATCGTGATGATCGCTGTTGCCGGTCTTTCCATGATTCTGTTTAGAGCGTCGCCCGAGGCCACTGTAAAGGGGACGATCATGCGCAGTGGTCTAACCGCGATCATCTCCATCCTTGGAGTTTCATGGTTAGGTTCCTCATTCTTCGAAGGCAATCGAACTGAGATCGTTAGTCAGATCTCCGGACTAGTGCAGCATTACCCATTTGCTTTTGCCATCGGAATGTTTTCGCTCTCGACGTTGCTCTTTAGTCAGGCTGCCACGGTTTCGCTGTTAATGCCGGTCGGGTTGGCACTTGGTGTTCCGGTGCCGATGCTTATTGGCTTTTACCCCGCGGCAGATGGACTCTTCTTCTTGCCGACCTACGGCACTGTGTTGGCGGCAGTTTCGTTTGACCAAACCGGAACGACGAAGATTGGCAAATATCTCCTCAATCACAGCTTCATGCGACCGGGTTTGGTAACGATGTTCACAACGATTGTGATTGCGTTACTGCTCAGCAAGATCCTCGTCGTTTGATTTCAGATTTTAGATTTTAGATTGTTGATGTGCCGATTGCCGGTGGTGCAATCGCTTATTAGCCGCCTCTGCGAAAGATCGACCGAATTCAGCCAATCTGCAATCAACAATCGGCAATGCTTTACCTGTATGAATTACCAGTGTCCCTGAGCCAGTCACTGCCCCAGAATTACCCAATCCACCAACTAATCAAGCAGGGTCAATCGGGAAGGAGGCTCGCCATGACGCTGGCCAAATTGGTCAAGTTACTACTTCTTTGCGGCTTGGTATTGGCAGCGACGATGTGGCTCGAATCAGCGAGTCAGGCGCCAGCTTCTGCGTTCTTCGATTCCTCTCCAGGCATTCCGCTTCCGGTTGGACAAGATACGGGCTACGTCGGCAGTGATACATGCAAAGCCTGCCACGAGGAACAATTCAACGCGTTCTCGCACACGTCACATGCCAAATTAGCGGGTATCGGCAGCTGGAAAGACAAGGTTACAGGTTGCGAGTCGTGCCACGGCCCAGGCAAAAAGCACGTTGAGGGAGATGGCGATAAAACGAAGATCATCTCCTTTGCGAACAAGTCGTCAAAAGAGACTGCCGAAACGTGTCTGACTTGTCACGCGGGCAAAGAGGAACACAACAACTTCCGTCGTGGTGAACACTGGCGCAACGATATTGGTTGCGTCGATTGTCACTCACCGCACCAGACGATCGTCGGTCGTAACGTCGCCAGTTCAAATGTGTTCGTTACAACCGCGAATGCTGAGAAGCCCGGTATGGCGACGGCAAAAATACTGAAGCTGAATGAGCCACAGCTTTGCCTCACGTGTCACGGCGAGGTCAAGCCGCAATTCAACGCACCGTTTCATCACAAAGTGCTCGAAGGAACCATGAAGTGCAGCGACTGCCACAACCCCCATGGTGGATTCGAGCTGAAACAAACACGCTTAGCAACAGGTTCAGATGCGGCGTGCATTAAGTGCCACGCCGACAAACAAGGTCCGTTCACATATGAACACGCACCCGTGAAAACGGAAGGTTGCGTGGCTTGTCACACACCACACGGATCAGCGAATCCCAGACTGTTGAAATACAGCGCAGTCAACCAGCTGTGTCTGACATGTCATAGCGTTGACCATGGTGTCGGCGCCGCTGAGCCTGCAGGGCCAGCACATAACCAAAATGCGCAGTACTCCAATTGCACAGCTTGTCACATAAAGATTCACGGCTCGCGCACGAGCCCTGTGTTCTTCCGATGACACCAGGTTGTCACGGAGGGAAGCGCTTACCAAAGTTTGGTTCAGAGGATGACGATCATGAAAAGTAACTTTCCGAATCCACTGAGACTGGTATTCAGAGCGGCTTTAGGACTGACACTGTTGGTTGGTCTCGCCGCAGCCCAACAACCCACAAGTACAACAGAGGTTAAAAAGTCGACAGCACCAGCGACGAAGAAAGAACCAACTTCGACAACTACAGGCGAAGATGCCGGCAATTACACCGTCACCTCCAGTATCGAGTTTGGTTACAGAGGCTTCTCGATGGATGGCGACGAACAGAAATACAAAAGCGATTTGAATTACAAGGCTGGTCCAAGAGTGTTTGACTCGAGCTTTCTGATGCGCTCGAAGGACAAGGGCCTGTTCGATACGATGCTCGTTACTTCGACCGGCTGGGGCGCAGATCCTACCGGCAACTTGAGATTGAGCGTTGAAAACCCGAAATGGTATCGATTCGACGCTACTTACCGGCGCTTCAAATACTTTCGCTATCTAAACAACATCGCAAATCCAAACTGGCCCTTTACACCGATTGCTGTACCGGCGAACCCTGAAGTTGGTCTCAATCGCTTCAATACGAAAACAACAATGGGTGATTTCGATTTAACGATCTTACCCAAGAACGAAACCATCAAATTCTACGTAGGCTATTCTCCCGAACGTTACAACGGGCCAGCCACTCACATGTATCACTCGGGTGGCAATGAATTCCTGTTGCCAGTTAACCTGCGATCACGTGCAAATGACTTTCGCATCGGGGCCGACGCGAAACTCGGGCCTGTCGATTTTTCCTTTATGCAAGGCTTCCGCCGTTTTCGCGACGACAGCACAGTCGTTGGCGGACTCGGTCTAAACCAGAATGCGAATACTGCTCAAATAACAACCTTCACTCGCAACGACCCCGTGCGCGGGAGCGTAGACTACACGCGCTTCAGCGTCCACACTTTGGTCGCCCATAAGTTGGACTTAACGGGACGCATTCTCTATAGCAACTCCGAATCAGACTCGAACTTCGTAGAGAATATTACCGGTCGCAACTGGAACCCACGGGTAACGGGCTGGCCACCGACACCTCCGAATGCGACACCTAACACACTGAATCTTGGTCTTTACGACATCACGAGCAACACTCAACGTCCGAGCTGGTTGTTTGATTTTGGTGCGACATTCCTGGCAACCAAGCACTTTCGGCTGTCCAATACGTTTCGCGTCGAGGATTTCGAAATTACCGGTTCTGGTTTCTTCACCGACTTCTTCCAGATCACGCGTAACATCACTGGTGGCACGCGTACTGACTCAGTTGGGTTCAATGATTTGCCGGCCACCGAAACCACGAAGTACCGCAAATACCTGAACACAACTGAAGGCGACTACGACTTCAATAACCGGTATTCAATCCATTTCGGATATCGCTACGGCAAGCGACAACTGGAGCTCCTCTTCTCAGGATTCAACTTTGGCTCCAACGGTTCTCTTAGTCCACCCGCAACACCCACTACCTCTGACGAAACCGAGGAGAATCAGACGAACGCTTTCTTTGGTGGCTTCAAAGCGCGGCCATACAAGAATTGGACCATGTACTTCGACGCGGAACATGGAACGGCCGATAACGTTTTCACGCGCATCGGCAACTATAACTACACCAACATCCGATTCAAGAACCGTTACTCTCCAAGTAAGCGGCTTAACTTTAATCTGTTTGTCATCACTCGCGACAACGCCAACCCGTCGGAGATCGCAGGCACTTCGATCGAAGACTTTGGCGTGAAGTACAAATCTCGAGTCTTCAATTCATCCGTTGATTGGTTGGTAACCCCGAAGTTTTCACTGAATGCCGGTTACAACTACAACTGGGTGAACAGCAATGCGGTAATCGATTTCACCTACCTTGGAGTGAGCGGCATACGCGGTAATGCTCTGTACTACATGCGACTCAACTTCTTTTACTTAGAGTCGACAGCCCGCTTGTCAGATCGAATAACTCTTTATTCGGCGTACCGGATTAGTGACGACAACGGCCAGGGAAACCGAGTTTCTGATCCAGTTGTCACCGGGGCACGAACGTTAGTTAGCTCTTATCCGATGAGCTTTCAATCGCCGGAGGCGAGGCTCGCAATCAAACTACACCGGCGACTCGATTGGAACGTCGGATACCAGTACTACAACTACAACGAGAGTCCATTAGTTGGACCACAGCCGCAGAATTACCACGCGCATCTACCGTACACGTCACTCCGCATCTATTTCGGCAGGATCGAATAGTCAGGCAGAAGCATTCATATAAAGGAGCAAGTTACATGAACAGAGTACAAAGGATTTCGATACTTATCGCCGCAGCAATCACACTGGCATTGATAGTTGTCGTTTCAGCAGGGGCACGTACGAGCACCACGAACCAGTTCGATGCGGCTGCGAGTTACAAACAGTGCGTGGCATGTCATGGCGCAAAGGCAGATAAGAAATTTGACGCGACGAAGCCAGAGGATGAACTCGTCCAGGTCATCCTGAAGGGCAAGAAAATGGAAAAGCCGCCCAACATGCCCGGCTACGAAGCAAAAGGTATCAACGAAGAACAGGCGAAAGCGTTATTGGCCTACATGAAGTCGTTGCATCAGTAGACGACTTTGAAATCAACCCGATCGGTGTCCTGCCTGTACCGCTGCCCGGCGCGCAACGAGTCGGTGTGTGTGCGATCAGTCGCAAGCGAATTTGGAGAACGCGATGATTCCCACGAAATCAATTGCCAATGATCTCAGTGCTTACGGCGTTGCACGTTCCACGATTCAGGGGACGCCGCTCAATGAAGACGAGGCGCGCAAGACTCAGGCGTTTTGGTCGGCCTGCAATTTCCTCGCAGTCGGGATGATTTACCTGCAGGAAAACCCGCTACTTCGCGAGCCTTTGAAGGCGGAGCACATCAAAAACCGGATGCTCGGACACTGGGGAGCCAGCCCCGGCTTGTCCTTTATATATACCCACCTGAATCGGGTCATTAAGTCTTTCGACCTCGACATGATCTTTATGGCGGGTCCGGGACATGGTGCACCCGGTGTTTTAGGCCCCGTTTACCTGGAAGGTTCATATTCGGAAATCTATCCGGATAAGAGCCGGGATGAAGAAGGGCTGCTACGATTATTCAAGGAATTTTCCTTCCCCGGAGGGATCGGCAGCCACTGCACGCCTGAAACTCCCGGGTCGATTCACGAAGGTGGAGAACTGGGTTATGTCTTGTCCCACGCGTGTGGCGCTGCTTTCGATAATCCGGATTTGATCGTCGCTGCGGTGGTTGGTGATGGCGAAGCGGAAACCGGACCACTTGCTACCTCATGGCACATCAACAAGTTTCTCAATCCGATTCACGACGGCGCTGTGTTACCGGTAATTAATCTGAATGGATACAAGATCAATAATCCAACGCTCCTCGCCCGCATCAGTCACGAGGAGCTGGAAGATCTTTTCAAAGGCTATGGCTACACCCCTTACTTCGTCGAAGGCTCTGATGCTGAATCGATGCACCAGGCAATGGCTGCGACGATGGACCACTGCATCAACTCGATTCGAACTATCCAACAGGAAGCAAGAGCCTCTGGAACAACAATACGTCCGCGCTGGCCGATGATCATCCTGCGTTCGCCGAAAGGGTGGACGGCGCCTGCGGAAGTTGATGGAAAAAAGATTGAAGGGTTGTGGCGCGCGCATCAGGTGCCGCTTGCGGGAGTAAAGAAAAATCCTGCGCACTTGAAGCTGCTCGAACAGTGGATGCGCGGTTATCAGCCGGAGAACTTGTTTGATGACAATGGCCAGCTCAACGCGGAACTTCGGGAGTTAACTCCCACCGGCAATCGGCGCATGGGTGCCAATCCACACGCGAATGGCGGTCAACTCAAGAAGAACCTACGCATGCCCGACTTCAAAGCATATGCGGCAAAGTTTGATAAGCCAGGTAGCGTCGAGGCAGAGAACACGAAGCCGCTAGGCAAATTTCTGCGCGACGTGATGAAGTCGAACATGGACTCATTCCGCGTGTTTGGACCGGATGAAAACACATCGAACAAACTCGACGCCATCTATGAAGTCAGTAAAAAGCTGTGGCTTGCTGAATACTTCCCGGAAGATGGCGAAGGTGGTGAGCTTTCGACTGACGGACGAGTCATCGAAATGCTTAGCGAGCACACGCTCGAAGGAATGCTTGAGGGATATCTCCTCACTGGCCGTCACGGTTTTCTATCAACTTATGAAGCTTTCGCACACGTTATCGATTCGATGTTCAACCAACACGCCAAGTGGTTGTCGATCTGCAACGAGCTGCCGTGGCGACGTCGCATTGCTTCACTGAACCTTCTGATCACTTCGACTGTTTGGCGCCAGGACCACAACGGATTCACTCACCAGGATCCCGGATTTCTCGATGTAGTCGTAAACAAACGAGCAGAAGTCACTCGCATCTATCTGCCACCTGACGTGAACAGTCTCTTATCCGTAGCTGACCATTGCTTGCGTAGTGAGAACTACATCAACGTCATCGTTAGCGACAAGCAGTTGCATTTGCAGTATCTCGATATCGACACTGCCATAACCCACTGCACCAAGGGAATTAGCATTTGGGCACAGGCCAGTAATGATCAGGGTCAAGAGCCTGACGTTGTGATTGCTTGTGCGGGGGATATCCCAACTCAGGAGGCTTTGGCAGCTACTGCATTGCTGCGTAGCGAGTTCGCTGATCTTAAGATTCGCTTCATCAATGTCGTCGATCTCTTCAAGTTGCAGTCAGATCGCGAACACCCGCACGGTTTGTCAAATCGCGACTTCGACAGTTTGTTTACCGTCGACAAGCCGATTGTCTTCAACTTCCACGGCTACCCGTGGCTGATTCATAAACTCACTTATAACCGTACGAATCATCCCAATCTTCATGTCCGTGGTTACAAAGAGCGTGGGAACATCAACACGCCAATGGAGCTCGCGATTGAGAACGAGATCGATCGCTTCACACTTGCGATCGATGTGATTGATCGCGTCGGGAAACTTCAGTCGATCGGCGCGCATGCCAAGGAGAAGTTTAAGAACATGCAGATCGACTGCAGGAAGTATGCACACGAATTCGGAATCGATAGGCCAGATGTAGTTGAGTGGCGCTGGCCCTACTAGGAGAGCAGATGAAAATTCGTTTCCATGGAGCCGCCGGAGATGTAACCGGATCCGCCTATCATGTTGTAACTGACCAGGCGAGCATTCTTGTCGATTGTGGTTTCTTTCAGGGTCGAAAAGAAGAAAGCGCGAAGAACCGGCGCAAAGCAAAACTCGACGGGGGAAAACTTGATGCGGTAATTCTCACTCACGGACACCTGGATCACATCGGACGCTTACCGTTGCTGACGCGCAAAGGATACAAAGGCCCAATCTACGCGACTCGACCGACGTTAGATATCGCCACCTTGATTCTGAAGGATAGCCTCGCGTTACAAAAACAAGATCTTAAACGACAGAATCAGAAACGTGCTCAACAGAAGTTACCTCCTCTCGAACCTCTGTTCGAAGAGCCAGACGTTCGCAAGCTCAAGCCACTCGCAACCCCGGTTAAATACAACCAACGCTTTCAAGTCGCTCCGGGCATTGAGGCGCGACTAGTCGATGCCGGTCATGTGATCGGGTCTGCGAGTGTGGAACTGACGGTTCGTGAGAACGGCCATAAGAAAGTTGTTGTGTTCTCCGGCGATCTTGGACCACGCGGTGCGCCTCTGCTAAACGATCCCGAACCATTCAAAGAAGCTGACGCTGTGATCATGGAGTCGACCTACGGCGATCGCAACCACCGCTCGATGCACGATACGGCAATAGAAGGACGAGAAATTATCTCTAAGGCGGTTGACGACAAAGCAAAAGTCCTGGTGCCCGTGTTTGCTGTCGGTCGGACGCAACTGCTTCTGTATTTGCTCGCCGGAGCCTTCAAGAGAAAGACACTTCCACCGTTCCCGATATTTCTCGACAGTCCGATGGCGATTCACGCCACCAAGATTTACGGTCGAAATAACGAACTGTTCGACGCGGAAGCGATCGAGATGGTCAAGTCGGGCGACCTGATGCGCAGCCTCAGATCTGCTCGTCCGACGACAAGTCCTGGAGAATCAAGAGCGCTGAATTCGGTTAAAGGTCCATGCATGATCATGGCCGGAAGTGGAATGTGCAATGGAGGCCGAATCATGCATCACCTCCGTCACAATCTTCCGATTCCCGAGACGGCGATCTTAATCGTGGGCTTCCAATCGCAGGGCACGCTCGGCCGCAAACTGGTTGATGGTGCGAAGTCAGTGAGGATCTTTGGTGAAGAGATTCCGGTGCGCGCGTCGATCCATACGATGGGTGGTTTCAGTGCGCACGCTGATCAGAATGGTCTGCTCGACTGGTACAGCACGCTCGTCCCCGCGCGACCACGCACAATCATCACGCACGGTGAAGACCGTGCAAGAAAAGCTTTCAGCGATCTGATTGAATCGCGATTCGGAATGAAATCAGAACGACCGGCGCTCGATGATTTGATCGAGATTTGAACCGCTCTGTGCAACCTCTCCGTTCTCTGCGTCTCTTGGGGTCATCGACGCCAGCTGAATTAACCGCAAGAGACGCAGAGAACGCCGAGGTTGCGCAGAGGAATAACGAAACGGCGAAAGGACCGACATGAGTTCAACTGACATTAATCCCCCAGGTGCAGGCGCAATAAGTCTCTCGAACGAAGAAGAGGTAAAGAAAGTCCTGTTGAGTTCGGTGTTGGGGTTGTGGGATGTCGTCAACAACCTTACGCGACTGAAACCAACGAAGCGCGATCGCTATCGAGTGACGATTTTTGGATCTGCACGCGCGAAGCCAGGGACTGTCGCTTACGAAGAGACGAAACGAGCCGCACACCTGTTGGCGGCAATGGGCTGCGACATCATCACTGGCGGTGGTCCAGGTTTGATGCAGGCTGCAAATGCGGGAGTTCAGGACGCCGATGGGGCAAAGTCGGTAGGCATTAGAGTGGATCTTCCCTTCGAGCAGGAGGTGAATCCCTTCGTCGGACTCGCATTCGAACATAAAACATTCTTTACCCGACTACATCACTTTGTGCTCGCATCTGACGCCTTCATCGTGGCCCCGGGTGGGATCGGAACAGTGTTGGAGACAATGATGATCTGGCAATTGGTGCAGGTTAATCATCTCGACAAAACACCGTTGATTCTCGTCGGAAAACTTTGGCCCGGACTCGTTGAGTGGGTACGCGACTCAATGCTCTCGTTCGAGACGCCGCTCATCAACGAAGAGGACGTCCACATCCCAGTCTGCGTTGCGAATGCTGATGAGGCGATCGAGATCATTCGTCAGCATCGTCTGGCAAGTGGATTCCCCGAAGCGGCCGCCGCGACCGGAGGAGAGCATGTCTAGCGCTACAGATCACGTAGCGTCACCGATGCCTCGTTCTGCGTTGAGCGATTTTCTACGCAGTCCCATCAACTGGTTCTTCATCTTCATTCCACTGACGGTGGTACTTGAACATGTCGGCCACGTATCGGCGCCTGTGATCTTTTTTATGTCTGCGCTCGCGATCATTCCAATCGCCGCGTTGATTGTCCAAGCGACGGAACAAATTGCGTTGCGCACGGGCGATGCCATCGGCGGCTTATTGAACGCGACGTTTGGCAATGCCCCTGAATTAATAATTGCGTTTGTCGCGCTGAAGGCTGGGTTGCTCGACATGGTTCGAGCTTCACTCGTCGGCGCAATACTCGCCAACCTGTTACTCGCGCTCGGTGTTGCTTTTTTCACTGGCGGCATTCGGTATCACGACCAAAAATTCAACCCGATTGCAGCGCGTGCTTACAGCACCATGATGTTTTTGGCGGCCGTAAGTATGACGGTGCCGAGCGCATTTAGCCGTGTGTTCGCGCCTAACGAAGTAATTCGTCAGGAGCAACTGCTAAACATCGGTATCGCAGTTGTGCTTCTAATTGCCTACGCTCTCTACATTCTGTTTTCACTGAAGACGCACGCATCTTCGTTTGCGAGCCTTGAAGCTGAAGGCGATTCAGGTCATCACGAGGCAAAGTGGAGCGTTCCCCGGGCAGTGGTCAGCTTGTTGGGAGCCTCAGTTCTGGCGGCATGGATGAGCGAAATTCTGGTAGGTGCAGCTGAAGAGACAGGCAAGGCGTTGGGCATGTCGCAGGTCTTCATTGGAATCGTATTCGTTGCCGTTGTTGGCGGTGCAGCTGAAAGTGGATCTGCGATCGCGATGGCGCGAAAGAATAAGATGGATCTGTCGGTGGGTATCGCCCTCGGTAGTTGTATTCAGATCGCCTTATTTGTTGCGCCGTTACTCGTGTTGGCGAGCTACTTCATCGCCCCGCACCCGCTGGAATTAGCTTTCAGCCGCGCGGAGATTGGATCACTGCTGATGGGCGTGTTGATTGGCGCGCTGGTCTGCGGTGATGGCACTTCGAATTGGTACAAAGGAGTCCAGCTGATCACCGTCTACGCCATCATCGCGATGATGTTTTATCTGGTTCCTCAATTGGCGCCGTAAAGAAATAATTGTGGGGTCGGCCCTCCGTGGCTGCCCGCTTTCTTGTGTCAGGGAGGCTGACAATGCGTAAGCTAAGTCGACGATTCAAACCTCAACGAAAGTTCGCCCGGTATCTGATTGCACTCGCATGCGTGATGATCCTTATTCCGGGCAATATGATCTTGCTCGCTCGACCATTACCAGCAGTGGTCGCAGATGAGCCGGCAAAGATTCCCGCTGATCAATTGGACTCGCTCGTCGCTCCGATTGGGTTGTATCCAGATAGTCTCTTAAGTCAGACACTCGTAGCGTCAACATATCCTTTGGAGATCATCCAGCTTCAACAATGGCTCGATAAGAATCAAAACCTGGCAACCGATCAGAAGAGGTTGGCGGAAGCCGTTGCGAAACAGCCTTGGGATCCAAGCATTCAGGCAATGGCTGCTTTACCGGATGTTGTGAAGCGCCTCGCTGACGACATTCAATGGACTACAGATCTCGGCAACGCGTTTCTGGCGCAACAAAGTGATGTAATGGATGCGATCCAACGCATGCGCAAGAAAGCTCAAGACAAAGGATCGCTGACGTCGAACGCACAACAGAACGTTGAAGTACAGACTGTTGAAAGCAAACAAGTCATAGTGATTGAACAAGCGAATCCTGAAGTTGTCTACGTCCCTTCGTATGATCCTGTTTACGTTTATGGCCCAGCTGTGTGGCCGTATCCCTCGATCTACTATCCACCTTACTACGGTGCCTGGTATGCCGGCGCCGTAGCGTTTGGTGTTGGAATAACGATGGGCTTCTTCTGGGGTGGCGGTTGGGGCTGGGGCTGCGGTTGGGGTCACGGAGATATCAATATCAACCGCAACAACAATTTCAATCGCAACACCAATATCGGTGGAGGCAATCGCGTTAACCCGCTCGGTGGAAATCGCGGCAACCTTGGTAGCGGTAATCGTGGAAATCTCGGCAACGGTGGTCGTGGCGATCTCGGCGGCCGCGGAAATCTTGGTGGTCGTAACCAGGTGAATCCTTTGGGTGGCGGTGACAAGTGGCAACACAATCCGTCGCATCGCGGGGGTGCTCCATATCGCGATCGGCAAACAGCCGATAGGTTTGGTGGCAACGCGCGCGGAGACTCACTTGCGAATCGTCAACGATCAGCACGGAATCAAATTGGCCGTCAGGGTGGAAGTCTCGGCAGCACCACGCGTCCCGGAGGGGTCGGTGGCGATAGTGGTTTAGGCAACCGTGTTGGTAATCGCGGAGGTGTCGGTACCGGGAGTGGCATTGGTAATCGAGGAAATACAGGTATCGGTTCGGGTAGTGGTATCGGTAACCGTGGCAGTGTCGGCGGAAGCAGTGGCTTAGGTAATCGTGGTGGGCTTTCCGGAAGCGATCGAATTGGTAATAGGAGTCTTGGGAATCGCTCAACAGATCGTGGAGCGTTTGGTGGATTCAATCGCGGCAGTTCGAGCAGCAGCATCAGCCGCGGGTCTTCGAGTATGGGGAGTAGAGGTAGCATGAGCAGTGGCAGCCGCGGTGGATACTCCGGCGGGAGTCGTGGAGGATTTAGCGGCGGAGGTGGCAGTCGCGGCGGTGGTGGTCGTGGCGGTGGCGGAGGTCGTCGGTAACTCACGAAAAGGAGAAGCTACTATGAGATCGAAGAGCTTGAATTTGAGAGTTGTGATGGTTGTTCTTGGTGCGTTCGCCTTTTCGTGTCTGCTATTGATGCCGAGAGCAGGTGCTCAATCCGGCAGCATCTCGAAGGGCACTGGTTTCGCCACTGCTCAAGAAGCTGCTGATGCCCTCATCGCGGCTGCAGAGAAGTATGACGAAACGGCGCTCACGGCGATCCTTGGTCCAAACAGTTACGACATCATCCATACTGGCGAGCCTGTACGCGATAAGGAGATGTCGATCGAGTTCGCAACCCAGGCTCGCACGAAGCAAAGTCTATCCAAGGACCCACACAATGCTAATCATATGATCCTAAATATCGGGGATGACGACTGGCCTTTTCCGGTGCCCATCATAAACGTGTCGGGCAAATGGTATTTCGATACAAACGGCGGACGCCAGGAGATCCTTTTGCGACGCATTGGTCGCAATGAACTGGACGCGATCGAAATCTGCCGCGGTTATGTAGAGGCTCAGAATGAATACGCGATGACGAAACGCGAAGAGGCGGGTGTTAACCAATACGCACAGCGCATTATCAGTAGCCCGGGAAAACAGGATGGTCTGGCATGGCAAAATGCCGACGGCACGTGGGGTGGTCCAATTGGCGAGAATGTGGCGCAAGCGATCGCGCGTGGTTACACCAGTGGCACTCAACCTTACCGTGGATATTTCTTCCAAGTGCTGAAAGGCCAGGGCCCGGCGGCGCCGTTGGGTGAGATGAACTACGTCGTGAAGGGCGTAATGATCGGAGGTTTTGCCCTGATCGCCGCGCCCGCGCAGTATCGAAATACCGGCGTAAAGACGTTTATGGTGAGTAACGACGGTGTCGTGTACGAAAAAGATCTCGGCCCTAAAACGCTGGAGATCGTGAAGCGGATCGAGTTGTTCAATCCGGATAGTACGTGGACACCGGTAATTGAGAAGTAACCCCACCAACGGCAGAGATTAGAATTTTGACACGGTCTCGGCGGTCGGTGGGATACGGCTCACCGTGAGTTTTTCCCCAGCAGGCGAATTAATCCGCACAGCAGCTCCCGCAGTTCCCCTTCGGCGCAAACACCATAGCTTACGCCTTCCCTGTATTTGCCTTTCAAACCGAGCTTTTCTTCATAACCGCCGCTCTCACCTCAGGAGGCTAACAAGGCATAACAGTTGCCGATTACCCCTTCAACTTGGAGGGCTGACTATGCCTGAACGTATCCCCGCAATCGATTTCATGTATTACGTTGCCACCCGCGAGTTCATGGAGCAGTGGGACCGCGCCAAAGCCGGCGAACTGGTTTGTCGAATGGAGAAGGCCATCGGCGGTTTGCCACGATTTGAATCGATCGAAGAGATGCTCCGTCAAATGGATGACGCCGGCGTGGAAAAGGTATTCATTACGCAGTGTAAGATGTGGTCCTACTGGCGAAAGTGGATGTACATGGACACGCAACTGGAAGACGTTCTCCAGTACACCGAACAGTATCCTGATCGTTTCGTTGGTCTCGCCGGCTATAACCCGTTCCGAATCAAAGACAGTTTAAAAGAGATCGACCTCGCTGTTACCAAACACGATTTCAAAGGCGTGTACGTTCATATCTACGGATTCGATATTCCGTTGAATGACGCCAAGATGTATCCCCTCTATGCCAAGTGTGTGGAGCTGGGCGTACCTGTGTCGATGCAGGTAGGGCATGTACTGGAGGCGATGCCGAGCGATGGAGGTCGGCCCATGTTTCTCGATCGCATCGCCTGCGATTTTCCCGATTTAAAGATGATCGGAGCACACACCGGTTGGCCTTGGGTAGATGAACTGATTTCAGCTTGCTACAAGTGGGAAAACATCTGGTTCGGTGTCGATGCCTGGTTGCCGAAATATCTGTCTCCTAACATCGTGCAATTCATTAACAGTCGCTTGGGACGTGATCGTTGTTTGTGGGGAACAAACGGTCTCCCGTGGAAGGAGAGCCTGCGTCAACTCTGCGATCTCGGTCTAAGAGAAGATGTAACGCGAAAGATCTTACGTGAAAACGCGGTGGATCTGTTTAAGCTGAACGGCGAAAGCGAATTCGTTAACGCCCCGGCCGTCGCTTCGACAGTGGTCCATTCAGATGTTCACGTGTGAGTTCCAGAAGGAAGGACAAAAACGATGACAGGTCTTTTTAACTTCAATGACAAGACTGTGGTGGTGACTGGTGGCGCGCGCGGCATTGGTCGGGCCATCGTTGAAGTGTTCGCTGAAGCAGGCGCTGATGTTTTAATCGCTGACCTGCGTGGAGAAGAGGCAGTCGAAACTGCACTTGAAGTAAATGAACTTTCTCGTGGTCGAATTGTGGCCCTCCAGACGGACGTTACGAAGCGGGCAGACCTCGATACACTACGGGAAAACGCGCTGGAAAGCTTCGGCAAGATAGATGTGTTGGTGAATTGCGCCGGTTGGGATCGTCTCCAACCGTTCATCAAGACCACGCCGGATTTATGGGAAAAGGTACTATCGATCAACTTCCTCGGAGTCGCTAACAGCTGTCACGCAATCTTGCCTCACATGATTGAACGCAAGCAGGGCGCGATCATCAACATCAGTTCAGATACTGGTCGGGTTGGCTCATTCGGTGAAGCAATATACGCGAGCTCAAAAGCAGCTATTCTCGCATTTTCCAAAACATTGGCACGCGAACACGCGCGCGACAACATTCGAGTGAACGTCGTGTCGCCCGGATTATGCGATACCCCACTGATCGACGAGATGCGGCAGGATGAATTCACAGCGAAGATCCTCGGTTCAATTGTTAACTTCATTCCCTTAAAGCGACTGGGGCGACCAAACGAGGTTGCGCCACTCGTTCTCTTTCTTGCCTCGGAAGCTGCGAGCTACATAACCGGACAGGTGTATAGCGTAAACGGTGGGTTGAACATGGTCGGCTGAACAAAACAGAATCGGAGAGATTCAATGGAAGCAGACGTAGCCAGGTGTGAAGACATAATTTCTGATCTTCGCTTCTCAACCGTTCGTGAGTGGAAGGCAGAACATCCAGAACGAAAAGCAATTGCCTACTTTCCAGTCTACTGTCCCGTCGAGATTATTCATGCCGCGGGAATGTTACCTGTGGGCTTGCACGGGGCGGGCGATGGTCTCGACCTTCAATATGCTGATGCTCGATTTGGATCATTCATCTGCTCGATTGTAAAGACGACGCTCGAGTTGGGAATGACAAATCATCTGGAGCCGTTTGATGGTCTCCTGTTTTCGTCGATTTGCGACTCTGCACGAAACCTCTGCTTCGTTGTAAAGCGAAACTTCCCTCAGATTTATTCAGACTTTCTGCACCTACCGCACAACCCGAGTTCAAGCTCAAGCACAGATTTTCTGGTCAGCGAGTATCGACGGCTCCAGCAACAACTTGAAGAAATGACCGGCGTGAGAATCACCGACAAGGCATTGAAGCAGTCGATCGCGCTATACAATGAGAACCGTGCGTTGATTCGTGCACTATATGACTGGCGCTCGCATTCACCTCATCTGATTTCCACGAGTGAGCTCTACACGATTGTTCGCGCGGGAAACTTCATTCCGGTTGAAGAACACAATGCGCTGCTGCAGGAAAAACTCGCAGAGCTGCCCTCGCGCGTAGCCAAACAGCGCGACTCCATTCGGGTAATTATCGAAGGTTCGTTCTGCGAACAACCGCCACTCGACCTCATTAAAATCCTTGAGCAATCCGGCTGCTACATAGTCGATGACGACTTTGTATTGGGGCCGCGTTGGTTCAGTGATGACGTGCAAGTCGTCGGTGATCCACTCCGGGCGTTGGCGTATAGCTATTGTGAACGCGCGGTTTATTCTTCCGTTCGTCACGATTTCCGGAATCCACGTCACAAAGCTCTGATTACGAAAGCGCGTCATCGAAATGCTGATGCAGTGATTCTTCTTGTCGCAAAGTTTTGTGAGCCCGCGTATTTCGATTACGTCCTGTTCAAACAAGAGTTGGAGAAGGAAGCCATCCCACATCTGCTCATGGAATTTGAAGAGAAGATGTTCACTTTCGAGCGGCTGCGGACGGAAGTAGAGACATTCGTCGAATCGCTACTCTTCGATTAGAGGCCACCGAACATGCAAACCCAAACCGAATATCGTGGACAACTACATCATCAACAGAAAGAGCTGATGCTCGACTGGTATAACCGGCTGAATGAAAGTGCGGAAACCGGCAATCCACCATCAGTATCAATGTTGATCTCCGGCAACTGTGTTGAGTTGCTTGAAGGTTTTGGAGCTGTTCCGGTGTATCCGGAGATTAATGCATTGCAGTTGGCGATCCGTCATCAGTCGCTAGAGCCGATCCTGTTGGCTGAGGAACTCGGTTATGCGACCGACAATTGTGCTTACGTCAAGGCAGATATCGGCGCTTACTTGAAAGGGATCACGCCGACAGGCAGCAAGCTGCCGAAGCCAACGCTCGTGCTCTGTAATTTTGTGGGCTGTAACACTTACCTGAAGTGGTTCGAACACGTCGCCGAGTTTACCGGTTCACCGTTGTACACCATCGATGTGCCTTTCATGCGCAACGATGAAGTTAGCAGAGCAGATGTTGATTACGTTGTTCGACAGCTTGAGGAAGTGGTCGCTCTCTTAGAACGGTTAACGGGCAGGAGATTCGATTACGATCGTTTCAAACAGGCCGTCGGCTACTCACGTCGGGTCGAATCGTTGTGGTCCCGAATCAAGCATCTTTCCAAACATGCTCCATCGCCATTCGATGCTTACTTCGATGCGATCACATTGATGGGACCCCTTTATGTCTATCGTGCGACCAAGCGTGGGGTCACCTTCTTCGAAACTGCGCTGAATGAATTACAAGATCAAATCCTTGCCAACAAGCAGAGTGTCAATACAGAGAAGTTCCGGCTCGTATTTGAGGGCCCTCCGCCTTATCCGCACTTCCGCGTTTTCCGCGACATGTTTTCCAAGTGGAACGCGTGCGCTGTGGCCTCGACGTATTCAACGGTTGGCGGGCTGTGGGAGTTTGGTGCGCGTCACGATCCGGAAAAACCATTCGAGTCGGTAGCCTTACACATGATCGAGCACAACGTAACCAACCGGAATCTGTTGCAGCGCTACGACCAGATCAAACGTTACGTCGAGGAATGGAACGCGGATGGGGTGATTATTCACTTTGTGAAGAGCTGCAGATTGTTCTCAGCCGGTCAGGGTGATATGCGCGATTACTTCACTAAGACGCTTGGCGTGCCGACACTCTACATCGAGTCGGATTTGGAAGATCCGCGTTATTTCTCGGAAGCCCAAATCAAGAACCGTATCGACGCCTATTTCGAAGCACTCGAGCACCATAAGATGACGGCGACGAACGCAGCACTTCACGGTAAGACGACCGGCAAAGAGCGTGATCCGGAAACGCGCAACGTCGGCAAGTGATCTCTATCGACAATGAGGATTGAATATGAGATTTGCAGCTGGAGTTGATGTCGGCTCGACACAAACCAAGGCGGTTATCGTTGAGGAATCCGAAGGCATTATAGCCCGTGCTTTAGTCGACACGGGTGCGAACGTTGTTCGCGCTGCGGAAAACGCTTTTCACCTCGCATGTGAAAACGCGGAAACAGATCCGCGAGAGATTGGTTTTGTAGTTGGCACGGGTTACGGACGCTACAAGATCAGTTTCGGAAATGCGCAGATGACGGAGATTAGCTGCCACGCGCGCGGGGCGAGTTACATTTTTCCATCGACCCGAACAGTCATCGATATGGGCGGACAAGATGCAAAAGCAATCTCCATTGGAGACGAAGGCCAAGTGCTCGATTTCGTCATGAATGACAAGTGCGCCGCCGGCACTGGTCGCTTTCTTGCGAACGCGGCGGATGTTATGGGCATTGGTCTCGAAGAGGTGGGCCCATTATCACTTCTTGGCACTCGGCCAGTGAAACTCACAACGGTGTGCACGGTGTTCGTAGAGTCAGACATTCTTTCGTACATCTCAATGGGAAAGAAACCCGCTGACGTGTTGCGCGGTGTGCACCTCGCGATTGCCAAACGCACAGTCTCATTGGCGAGAAGAGTTTCGATCGAACCGGCAATCACTTTAACGGGCGGCGTAGCGCGCAATACCGGAATGGTCGCAGCGTTGGAAGAGGTGTTAGGAACGGAACTGCACGTGAGTCCGGATGCACACTTTATGGGTGCAATCGGCGCCGCGATCTTCGCGTTGGAAAAAGAGGATGACAGCTTTGAGTCGTCGGTATGGAGGACTCCGTTATGCAGTACATCGTAGGCATCGATTGTGGTTCTGGATTTACCAAAGCTGTGGTCGTTGGTGATGAGGAACCGGAGTGCCGTCCTGTCGTACTCGGGCACGCAATCGTTCGAAGTGGAGTGAATATCGAAGAGTCGGCTCGTTTAGCACAGATGGGGGCACTAAAGGCAGCAGGGCTTCCAGAAACGAAGACCGCTTATGTTGCGGCCACGGGTTTTGGAAGGTACGGAGTTGCGTTTCGAGATATTCAAATAACGGAGATCACCAGCGGCGCACAGGGTGCCTATTACTTGCATCCGGAAACGACGGTAGTGCTCGACATAGGTAGCCAATCAACGCGCGCAGTTGCTGTAAAAGAAAACGGAAAAGTCCGTGCGTTCAAAACAAATGACAAGTGCGCGGCTGGATCCGGCAGCTTCATTCAGCGAGCGGCAAAGTATCTTGAAGTAAGAATCGAAGAAGTTGGCGAAATGGCTCTGCGCGCAACTAATCCGCAGCCAATTAGCAGCGTGTGCGCCGTGTTGGCGGAGAGCGAAATCATAAACCTGGTAAGTACCGGTTCCACGGTAGAAGACATCATGAACGGCATCTACCAGTCGCTCGCCGATCGTGCTGCGCTCTTATTGAAACGAGTTGGAATTGATAACCAATTAGTTTTTATTGGCGGAGTGGCGACACAAGCCGGAATGGTGCGAGCACTTGAGCAACGGCTGAAGGTGCCAGTGACCGTGCCACAGGATTGCGAATTTGTGTGCGCACTGGGCGCGGCACTGTTGGGTGCAAAGCGACTTCGGAAATCTCGCCCCGGCGTCGACCCAATTCACACGGGAAACCACCGACTTTACGAGACTGGGCCAAGACTCGAAATGTTATAAGTTTTCATTAGTGTCAGTTCCTGAATTCGTGGATGTCTGGGATGTGCCGTGAAACTAACTGATCCACGAAACCACACGAACTAACTGAACCCTCGCCGCGAAGTCTGTGTTCAGCCTTTCATCCCTCATCCTTCATCCTTAAAATTAGGGAACTCCCTTACAACTAATTTGGCCTTATTAATCTCTAAGTCCCTTCGCCTATCTGATCCCGAACTCGGATACAGCGCCTTTCCCCAAACAGTTCGAAAACCGATCTCTTTCGGTGGTGACGTCTGAGAACGACTTACTCGGAACAGTACGTTCCAGGGAGTGTTCTGACGTCCCTGTGGGTAAGAGTGGGGCATTTCTTACAAGGCGTACAGGGTCGCTCTACTCTTACCTTTTCTCTGTGTCCAGCTGATCCGATCCGAGGGTGGTGAAAATGAAACGTATCCTCCACGTCGAAGATAATGAAGACACGCGAACACTCGTTGCATTTGTATTGCAGGCCGAAGGTTGGGATGTTGTTTCGGTTGACGGCCGCGAAGCTGCGCTGAAGCACGCGGGTGAGGGTGGGTTTGATATCTATCTCATCGATCATTGGATCGACAACGACACGGGCAGCACGTTGTGCAGCGACCTAAGATCTATAGATCAACACACACCTATACTTTTCTATTCCGGCGCGATGCTCGAGGCTGAGGCCATACAGGCCTCCGGCGCTCAAGGGTTTCTCGAAAAACCGTGCTCTCCGGAAGCATTGGTTGGTGAAATCGTTAGACTTACGAGCAAATAAATCCCACCGACGGCAGTCGGTGGACTCGTTCAAGTCCAACCTGTTTAGGCGACTCTAACCACTTCAGGAGCAGCGCCGTGGTTATTTCTCCACACGTTCCGGCATAAGCAGCATCGTTTCCAAAAATGACTCATGCCATTCTCAATCAATAGTTCGGGATGATTCTTACAAGGGACGTGTAAGGAGTGAGGAACATTTGCGCGGCAGGCTGATTGTAGAAAGGATCTGAACGCATCCACCGACTGCCGTTGGTGGGATTTACTTCATTCTGAAGTTCTAAGGAACTTGACGGGCGACGACGCGGAATCCCAGATACGGCGTTTGGACTTCCGCGCGAAAGTTTTCTCGATATGAAATGTTGAGCACTGCAATACTCGCTGTGTACCACGAACCACCACGCAGAACCCGCTCACCAATGACATCATCATGGTTGCGATCGTCATCATCTTGATAGGGATGCTGGCGACTGTAGTTGCGATAGATCGACTGTGTCCATTCCGCTACATTGCCTGTCATGTGATACACGCCGTACCGATTCGCCGGATATGCATATTTCGTTTCCTCAAGTCCGACGACGGTGACATCTGCGCTCGGATTCTTCTTCCAGTTATAAAGTTTTACCTCATCGTCACTGATGTTCATGCCAAGGCCGTAATCGAAGTTGTCTGGACCACGGGCGGCCTTCTCCCACTCAGCTTCGCTTGGCAACGCAAAGATCCACTTGCCGCCACCTGTCTTATTAGTTAACCAACGACAGAATGCGTTCGCTTCAAACCAATTCACCTGCACAATCGGCTGATCGGGTTGACCGAACCGGTTGAAATCAGGGTCTGTTGGTTTCAAGCGCGCAGTCGCGTGAGATGCATTCGATGCTTTCCATTTTCGCCCAGCCTCAGTCCAATTCACATCGTCGGTATATCCCTTTGGATCCGTCAGGAACGCTCGGAACTCAGCGTTCGTTACTTCGAACGCGTTAATGAAGAATCCACCTAACCACACGTAATGCGGTTCCTGAATGCGCTGGCGATCACCGAACAAAAAATGACCGCTGGGGACGAAAACAAAGTTGGTTTGGTCCGGAGCAATCGGCGGTGGAGAATCTGTTGTTGGCCTCACAGTCACGGTAAACGCGCCGTCTTTGTCTGGTCCACCGCGATAGCTAATGATGGGAACTGGGTAGAACAGCGTTTGACCGGATAGCTCGACTTTCAAGAAATAATTCGCTTTTGGTAACCAGACTTCTTCGTTGTTTGTGTGAGGAAGCGATACGGCATCTTTAAGGTCCTTGCCCGCTCTAAAGAGAGTTACTTGCGCGTCGGGGATATTGGAGACGATTACGCGCGTCTCTTCACGTTCATATCGGAGACGATCGTCTCGTGCGTTAAGGCCGAAGTGGATCAGGGAAACTACAGCGGCAACGAAAGCGATCAAGACGCCCCCAGCAGCAAATAGTTTCTTCATATTGCGGTTTACCCTCGCTCAGTTTCATAAGGCGCGACCTTCACTAATAAGTTCAAGGTACCTAACATTCATCACTCAACGCCCACCAACACCGATCAAGTTTTCGTAGTGGAGTTTCAAATGTCTTGATGTTTTAGTAGCTTCTGTGCGCCGACTAACGGAGCAATAGCCCAAAAGCTGAGCGCCGTCACCAGCAGCGTCACGCTCAGACGTTCGCCACCCAAAAATCGCAAAAGGGCTGCGCCACCTGGACCAAATATGTCAGTCCCGTTCAGTGTCATCAGGCTTGCAACACGCATCATGTCGACAGGATTTCCAAACAGCGACCCAAAGATGAAGATGTTTGCTGTGTGTTCCTTCAAGACGAACGTGAGACCAATCACTAACAAGTCGTAGAACAGCACGAAGAAGAACCAAACGAAGAGAGCGACACCGAATGCTTTCGTCTTGCGGCGGCAGAGTGTGGAGATGAACGCTGACAAGCTAAGAAAGATAAGCGCCAGGAGTAGCGAGAAACCGACCAGCCCTGGATAGCGCATTGAACCTTCAGTTCCTGCTTGCGACGCGATGACAATACCGCCAATCCCAAAGCCAATCAGCATCGCAGTGAGGATCGAAACGAAAAGACCAAGCAATTTGCCGATGAGGATCTCGCCTCGGGTTATGGGTTGCGCGAACAACAATTCGCTGCTGCTCTTTTCACTCGTGAAGCTAAGCGTTCCCATCGTCAACGACACAAGCGGAACAATGTAGAGAACCATGTTGAGCAAACTCGCTGAAGTTCGGGCAAACCCCTGGAACCCGACCGCACCGCCGGTTACCAAACCAAAATACGAAATTGACAGCACCATTACTCCGAAGACTGAGGCGAAAACCAATGTCCAACGATTTCGGATACTGACCACGAGTTCCTGACGAGCAATGGTTCTTACAGCGTTTGTATCCATGATTCCGTGTTATCGATTCAGAACCTCATTCAAGCGAAGCAACGTTCCGTTGTACTTGTGTGCCGCTTCCTGGGCCTTCGCTTCAGTTCGAAACGCGACCATTCCTCCATTCATCGGCGTTGTGAACTCTGAAGATCTAACGTAAAAAGCATCATCGGCTTTGATCCATTGTCGTTCACTGAAATCCATAACGAACGAAGCCGCGATCGTTGTCTTACTTTTTGCACTCTTAAGGAAATGAGCCATGCAACCGATATCGTCGAACTTGAATGCAGTGCCTTCGCTGTCGATCAATTCGGCTGCGTACTGCTTCTCTGAAATCGCCATCCGGCAATGTGAACACATGTCCTCCGGTGCGAGCGCAACCGGTTCGGCAGTGCGCTTCTGACAGTTAGCGAAGACTGTAACCCCAATCATCAGACACCAAAGCCACACAAGAACCGGTCTTCCGAATCTGTTTTCATCTACTGACATGTTGTTCGTTTACATACCTCATATAAATATTTTCGAGCGACAATTCTTCAGTGGCGAAGCTCATGATCTTTCCGCCTGCTGCTTCGATTGCTCTTAAAATCTCCAGACGATCTTCTGCACTGGCCGAAAGTGAGAGCGAATTGTCATCGAGACTCAAATCAGTTGCACCGGCTCGTTTCGCAGTTTCCAACAAGCCTTCATTCGGATTCGCGAGGATAATGCGCATACGAGAGCTTTTCTGTAGCTCCTCTCGCAATCCGTTGATTGATCTGATCGCCACGAGCCTGCCGCCGACCAGGATCGCAACCCGGTCAGCAAGCTGTTCGACATCAGCCAGCACATGCGAAGAGAACACGATGGTCTTGCCTTTTCGTTTTAGTGAGGCAAGGTATTCGCGAAACTCGATCGCCCCATTCGGATCCAGACTGATGGTCGGCTCGTCCAGCATCAGTACAGGTGCATCCGGCAGGCAAGCCACCGCCAGGCCTAATCGCTGTGTCATGCCTCCGGAAAATTGACCGACCGATTTGTCGAAGAAGCCGTTGAAATGAAAATCGGAGCTCTCCAGTATTTCGCTGATTCGCGCGGACTGAATTCGTCGCAATCGACAGTAGAACTCCAGCACCTCGCGTCCCGTTAATTGATCACTGAAGCTAACGCGCTGTGGAAGGAAACTCATCAAGCGTTTCGCTTCACGGCTGTTCTTGAGGACGTCGAAACCTTTAATGAAAATCTGACCTGCGCTTGGCAACGTCAAACCAGCCATGCACTTCAACGTCGTAGTCTTTCCGCTTCCGTTCGGTCCCAAGAGGGCGAAGCTTTCGCCGTCGTCGATATCAAATGAGACGTCGTCAACAGCAACGTGATTCTTAAACTGCTTCGTCAGATTTCTAACGTTGATAGCCATAACGAACTGGTCTGTGTCCTTTCCAAATCACCATTACAGCGGCCATCAAGATAAAAAGAGAGACTGCTATTAGTCCGCGGTTGCTATGGGTCGCATGTTGCTCGTCCGAGAACTGGTAACGCAGTGTTACAGGGCTCATCAGTGGCGACTCATCTTTCTCAGTGGATACGCGCAGAATCGGAAATGCCTTTTCCGCCGCCGCCATCGCACGCGCAGCGGGACTGTCGAGGTAAAGCCGCAAACGCGGGTAATTGCCTTCCATGTACTCGAACACGTTCTGAATTCTCAGTGGCACATCGCCACGGCCATCTTCATTTAAGTCGTAGCCTTCGTAGTCGCCCCAATAGTTGCCACGACCGTTCTCGGACCATCGTGTTGTTGTCTTCAACCCAACGAGCCTCAGCGGACTGAGATTGCTGATGAAGTTGTTTTCAGTGAAGACATTCCGGTCAGAACTACTGAAGATCTGGAGAGCGACATCGTTGTTAGCAATGGTATTTCGACGGAAGGTGGTTTTGCGTAACGCCTCCATGAAAATGCCCGTCGCGTTGTCGATGATGAAATTCTCTTCAGCTAGTAGACCTTCGCAATCCTGAAAGAGAATTCCGAAGGAGCTGAATCCACGATTGTGTACGAAGGCGTTGCGGCGAAACTCGATATCGTTCGAGTACATGATGGCTGCGCCCGCAATGTTGTTTGCAAAGTAGTTGTCTTCGAACTTGTTGTGGTTCGAATTCATGTAGTGCAGGCCGTAGCGAAGGTTGATGACACGGTTGCGCCGGATGACGTTGCCGCTACAGCTTTGGATATACAAACCATCTCGCGCGTCGGAGATAATGTTGTCTTCGATCGTGTTGTTATGTGAGTTCCAGAGATGAAGCCCTGCTCCACGCTCGCCGCTTTCGATCTCGGCGCGACCCCGAATGCGATTGCGAACAAGGACATTGTTGCGCGAGCCATACAGGTAAATACCGTAAAGCACGTCGCGCATTTCAATGTCTTCGATCCGATTGTTGCTGGATCGGACGAGGATCCCGGAATCTTCGCGCGTGAGATCACCGCCGCTATGTTCAATAGTGAATCCACGTATGACGCAACCGTCGGACAGAACAGTTAAGACACTCTCTTTACCTTCGCCACGTAAAACGGGACGAGCAACGCCCTCGAGCGTGATCTGTTTAGTAATAGTCAGATTGCCGGTATACGTGCCGGCGAATACCTGAACGATGTCGCCTTGATGGGCGGAATCAATCGCTTGCTGGACAGATGAGAACTGCGCTCCAGTTCCTACAGTTAGAGTCTCTGCCTTCACCGATGATCGGGAAACGATCAGTGCGAGAAGGACCAACAACAGACTCGCGAAAACGTGGGATTTCATAGCGTGTCGTCTTACACACTTTGTTCGACCGGGACCTGACGCCTTCCTCGAACCCAACTCACTTTTGCTGATAAAAAAATCGCCAGCAGTAAAAAGAAGCCGAATGCAAAAAATGCGTAGGAACCGATGCCGGGATAACTATTCACGCTGAAGTTCGCGATCTGCTTAGTGCCGAAAAACGGTGGAGTAAAAGGC
>JBKPMX010000110.1:0-12242 GCA_046765655.1 Acidobacteriota bacterium | reverse complement strand
CGACTATGATTAAGGCTAGTGCACGCCAAACTTTTACGCGAAAACCAAACCTGGCAGATGTTAAGGCCGCCGGGCATGACATGCTTCGTCTTGTAAATCGCCGGATCCTCCTCAATATCCTTTCCGATCGGCAGCCTGTGTCACGTGCTGAAATCGCTAAGATTAGCGGTCTTAACAAGGCGACCATTTCAACAATCACTGGAGAGTTGCTCAGAGACTCGTGCATCGTCGAAGAAGGATTGGGGAGAACGACACCGATTGGTGGCAAGCCACCCACACCTCTGCGTCTCAACGCAAAACGCTTTGGTTTGTTCGGAGTAGACATTCGTGCCGACGAAACCATTCTGGCGTTGAGTGACTTCAATAATCGCATCGTCGCGCGAGAAAGCTTTGAGACAGGGACAGATGCTACGTCCTTTTTAACTCAGATCGGTAAAGAAATTAAGAAGCTTCGTACGAAACATGATTCGTTCATCGAGTTTCCGGGCATCGGCGTAAGCCTGCCGGGTCTTGTTGATAACCATAGCGGTAGATTCCTCCTATCCGTAGTTTTGCCTTGGCGAGAGGTTCCAGTTGTCAAACTGCTCGAAAAAGTTACTGGATTACCCGTCCTCATTGATAACTCGGCACGTTGTTCAGCGCTTGCTGAAATATGGCACGGCAAGGCTCAGTACGCGCACGTTCGTAATCTGCTTTATGTCGGCGTCAGTACAGGCCTCGCTTGCGGCGTTGTGATGGACGGCGGTCTTTATCGTGGTGGTAACAACACTGCAGGCCAGTTTGGACACATCTCGATTGACATCAACGGGGCGGAGTGTCGTTGTGGATTAAGAGGTTGCTGGGATCTTTATGCTTCGGATAAAGCCACTTTGAAACGTTATCTGGATCTGCGGAGCAACGGCCGGCGAGTCTCTACAATGCGGAAGTTGATTGAGTTAGTAGACGCAGGGGATGTGGCTGCAACAGAAGCGGTCCGTGAGACTGCGCGCTACCTTGGAATTGGAATAACCGGACTGATCAACGGATTAGATCCTGAGGTGGTGGTGATCGGTGGTGAAATTACAAAAGTGTGGGGCGTTATCGAACCGATCATCGTAGCCGAGACCAAGCGCAGTTTGCTGGCCCCACGGACTCACGGTATAGCGGTTAGGCCATCGGCGTTTGAGGTGAGACCGAGCCTGAAAGGAGCCGTTACGTTGATACAGAATAGTCTTCTTTCAGTTCCACACATGGGATGAACTGCTGATGAATCAGCAACTTTTTGAGACTGTAAAGCACCGCCTGACGCGCGGCCTTATTCCCGCGACTCCGGTTCCGTTCGACAGCGACGGAAAGTTACACCTTCGCGCTCACGATTCCTATTTACGCTATATGTCTGCTCAAAGCATCGTTGGTGTCGCCGTGTGGGCGCACACTGGCCGAGGCCTGCTCCTGGACTCCGACACGGCTCGTCAAGTTATGCAAGATTGGCGGAATGCACTGCCGCATAAAGTCCTGATTGCAGGCATAGGTGCTCCTGTTGACACGTTAGATTCGCAAAAAGCTACAACGTCGAGTTTAAGAATGGCAGAACTCGCTATCAATCACGGAGCTGACGCATTACTTGTGTATCCGCCCACTTGGCTGCGGACGCATCAGTTACGAGACAAGCTTATTACACAACATCATTTGCGCTTGTCTGAGATAGGTGTGCCGATTGTTCTGTTCTATTTGTATGAAGCTGCCGGAGGCATCTCTTACAGTGTCGACGTACTCGACGAGTTGTTATCGCTTCCCAACGTTGTCGGGATCAAAGTAGCCACGCTCGACAGCGTGATGACTTATCAAGACATCGCCGAGCAACTTCACACAAGACATCCGGACAAATTGTTGATCTCCGGAGAGGACCGTTTCCTGGGATACAGTCTGCGGCGAGGAGCACAGGCTGCCTTAATAGGTCTAGGGTCGGTGTGTTGCGAGCTTCAATCCGATCTCCTCACAGCGCATTTTAACGGGAACGCAGCGCGTTTCCTCGAGCTCTCAGATGCTGTCGATCGACTTGCTGAGTCGCTGTTTATAGATCCGATGGAGGGCTATATCCAACGACTCCTCTTTGCACTCGTACACCTCGGAGTAATTCCGATCGAAGGCGCATTCGATCCCTGGGCGCCCGCTCTTCGTCCCGATGAGTTTGACCAAATTGGAAGCGCGGTCAACGCTGTGGTGGCGGCGGCGAGATAGAACATATTCGAAGATGACGTTATTGCTTGGTAAAGGACAGCCAGACATCGACGCAACATCGCGGGGCGCGTTAATGCGAGATTACGAGCGGTTTCGAACCAGGTTACCACGATCGCTCGAAGACTATGTGCGAGAAACGTATGCGCTCGATTTGAGTAGCGAATACGGTGGCTTGCCCATCAAGAATCCCTTTGGCAAAGCTTCGGGTCAACTTTCACTAAATATTTCCCAGGTGCGACGCGACTGTGAGGAAGGGCTCGGTTTTGTCGTTCTGAAGTCGATTATTGCAGAAGACGAGACTGGTGCTCAATCAATGAGTGAGTGGGCAATCGAAGAAACCAGGATGATTGTGGAGCGAATCACCGGAGTTGACGGAACGCCAGGATGGACCGTGTCGTGGAAAGGCCGCGGATGGTACGACACCTTTGAAAAATACCTTGAGTTTTTTAGCGAAGCGTTGTCCGAAGCCGAACCGGTCGGGGTCGTTATAGCGCCTTCCTGCAAATATCACTTGCCGCGCGCATCGGAAGGCGAATGGAAGGTTGGGGAATACGAATATACGACGCGAAGATTGTTGGAAGTTTGGCAACGACATTCGAATCGCACAATGCCAATCGAAAAGGACTTCAGCCCAACGCTGGCAGGATCTGACCGGGCAGCCGAGGCGGAAATCATCCTTCAATGGTTAACGCGAGTAACTGGTTTCATTCGACGGGCCGCTCTTCCCGCGCCAATCACTATAGGTCTCAAAGTCTTCAATGCCATCCTGGATGATAACTTTCAACTCGACATGCTGCGCGCAATCAACGAACGCTGCACCGGCGAGGATGCACCGGATTTTCTCATTTACGGTAACCGCCTGTTTGATCCACACCGTGAGTTTGATGGTGTGCGAGGCATTGCATATGGTGGTCCAGACCTGAGTGCTCGGAACCTGTCGGTACTCGCACAAATGCGTTTGCTTGAGAACTTGGGCCAGATTCCCCTTTGCAAGTTGCCCATAAGCGGCACCGGCAACATTACGAGCGGCAGGATCGCGGCCGAATATCTATTGCGCGGTGCGAGTAGTTTCCAAATGCACACCTACTTTCAGTTACCAAGTGGGGAGTACTCGATGCAGACCGGTGGCAAAACCGCGCGAGCGCTTCTAGAACTTTATTTTCATCCAGACGAGGGATTAATTGCGTGGCTATTGCATCTGCGGCGGCTATTCAACTGGCCCGTCGAATGGAATATCAAAAGAATGGCGGAGTTTTGTCTAGAGCCCGCAAACAACGTCTGGGCCATACATGAGTCTGCTCCGAATTAAGGCGATGCACGAGATCCATCGGGTCGAGATTCGTGTACTTACGGAATCCGATATTCCAGCGGCAATGAGATTGAAAGAAGCCGCTGGTTGGAACCAAACAGAGAACGACTGGCGATTGTTGTTGAAACTTGCGCCCGAAGGCTGCTTCGCGGCAACTCTCGCAGGCGAGGTGGTGGGAACAACGACGACCACTGTTTACGATGACGGCCTTGCCTGGATTGGTATGGTGCTGGTTCATCCGGACAATCGACGTTTGGGGATCGCTACAAAACTACTTGAAACTGCGCTCGATTACCTTCATCCGAAGGCCGGCACGATCAAACTGGACGCGACAGCTGCTGGGAGACCGGTTTACGAGAAGCTTGGGTTTCGAGGTGAGTCGATGATCGAAAGGTGGACCAGGGACGTTGAAGGTATGCCCAATCATGCATTTCCCATTCGGATGAGCTCTTTGAACGTGGAGACGCTGGATGAACTGGTCGTACTCGATCGGCGTGCGTTTGCGGCAGACCGGGCCAAGATTATCGAGTCATTACTTAAGCTCGCTGTCGCGGCTCCCGTTTTAGAGAGAGCTGAAGACGGATCTTTAATCGGTTATGCACTATCAAGAAACGGGAGCAATGCAGCTTACATTGGTCCAGTTGTGATGACGGATTCCCGGCGCATCGGTCCTTTGCTTGACAAGGTACTGGGACCATTAAGAGAGCAACGCGTTTACATCGATTTCAATACTCGTTTCAGGGACGGTCTGCCGGCATTGCGCGAGAGGGGATTCGCAAAACAAAGGGAATTGATCCGTATGTCAAAGGGCGATGGTAGTAAATGCACGTCAGAGTTTGTTTTCGCAATTGCCGGGCCCGAAGTCGGTTAAATCTTACGCTTGAGGAGACCAATGGAATCAACTGTTACAACTCAGGAGGGACTCAGCAGAACAGTTCATGCTGATAAGCTGAATGTTTATGTCTACGAATCACGGCCGAAGATGGGCAAGGCAGCCGCAGCGGTAATTGCAGCGGAAATCCGGCAGCTAATCCAACAGCGTGGACGTGCGATAGTGATCTTTGCTTCAGCCCCTTCGCAGAATGAATTTTTGGCAAATCTGGTTGATGCGGCTGGAATCGATTGGACTCGTGTCGTTGCATTTCACCTGGATGAATATCTCGGGATGGATGAAAGGGCACCACAGTCGTTTCGGCGCTTCCTGCTCGATCGCCTGGCGAATAAAGTACCTTTGGGTGAATTCAACGGACTACGCGGTGATGCTCCGGATGGGCCCGCTGAGGCACGTCGTTACGCCCAGCTGTTAAAGGAGAATCCTCCGGATATAGGTGTGCTGGGCATTGGTGAAAACGGACATCTTGCTTTCATCGATCCGCCGTTCTGCGACTTTAATGATCCCGAAGACGTAAAAGTAGTCCAACTTGATGAGGTCTGCCGGAATCAACAGGTGAATGACGGTGCGTTTAGGTCGCTCGACGAAGTACCCCGGCATGCATTGTCGTTAACCATCCCCACGCTGATGAGGCGTCCTAAATTATTTGCTATCGCTCCAGGTCCAACGAAACGACAGGCAATCAAAAGCACAGTGGAAGGCCCGATCGATACAACGTGTCCGGCGTCAATATTGCGAAGACATCCAGACGCGCACCTTTTTATTGACGTCGATTCTGCGGAGTTTCTGACGGCTTGAACTCCGCACTTTAGTTTTGGCAACACACTCCCCTTAACGAAATTCCTAACCTGCGTCAGGCAAAAAGTACTCTGCGCATTCCGTAATTCGCCGGACAAGGAGAACAGCTTGCACAGTTCAGTCCATGCTATCGATTACGTGGTGCTTGTCTGTTACTTGTTGTTGATGGCCAGCATCGGTGCCTACTTCATGCGATTCATGCGAGTAGGATCCGACTTTCTCAAAGGTGGTAATCGCGTCGAATGGTGGGTTGCCGGAATGGCCTCGTTCATGTCGGGCTTTTCGGTTTGGACATTTACGGGTGGCGCAGGCTTCGCTTACCGCCAAGGAGTGATTGGCGTTTTTCTGATGGGCCTCGCGGTTCCCGCGTTTTTTTTCGGCTACATCTTTTTCGCCACTGCATGGCGAAGATCTCGGGTAAGTACCGTTGTCGAGTACATCAGAAGTCGCTTTGGCGAAGGTACGCACAAGATGTTTTCGTGGCTGACCGGTCCAAGTCAATTGATGTTTGGATCTGTGCGACTCTTTGCCTTGTCGAGTTTCATGTCGATAGCGCTTGGCATTCCGGTGGAATATCTCGTGGTCATTTGCGGTGTTGTCGTTTTGGCTTACACAGTACTTGGGGGTTACTGGGCAGTCTGTTTCACAGATATGTTCCAGTTCATGTTTCTATTTCCCATTGCATGCGTATTGATGGTGCTCTCCATTGCGAACGTCGGCGGGCTCGGTAACTTTGTTGCCCAGGCGCCCACAGGCTATTTCAATCCCCTGGCAGGTGACTACGGATGGCTGTTCCTTATCGTCTACACCATTTCACAGACTACCGGATACAACAACTTCGGAAATGCGCAGCGCTACTTTTGTGCTGACACGGAACAGTCGGCAAAAAGAATCGCTGTTCTGTGCATGGTCCTCTTCACTATCGGCAGTTTCATCTTTTACCTTCCACCGCTAATCGCTCGAGTGGTATTACCGAATCTTGGAACTGCTCCCAATGGGCTAAAGCAACCCTCAGAAGCGGCCTACATTGCAATGGGGTTGAGAGTGTTGCCTCCTGGAATGATCGGCGTGCTCCTGGCGGCAATGCTCGCATCGTCAATGGCCTCGTTGTCAGCACACAATCACATCATCACCGGAATATTTGCGAAAGATCTCTACCAGGGATATCTGCGCCGCGATGCTTCAGATAGGCACATGCTGGTTGCGAGCCGGATCACTTCGTTGGGCGTTGGCGTCATCATGATTTGCGTCGCTCTTCTTTTTGCCCAGGGAGCGACAGGGATTTTTACCCTGCTCTTCATCCTTGAGTCGATGTTTTTGATTCCGCTTGGACTGCCGTTGCTTTATGGGTTTCTAGTGAAAGGTGGTCCATGGTGGTCAGCGGTATGTGCTTATGTGGTAGGTGCGATTACCTCACTGTTCGTCAACTTGTATCTAAATCGTTATTTGGGAATGGGACTTAACGAGACTTACCTGATCGGCATCCCCGCAGTCACAACGACCGTTGCATTCTTTGCCCCTGTGCTATTGATCCATCCACAGGGTGAGTTCGCTCAACGTGTTGACGCTTTCTTTAGAAAACTAAACACACCGATCGATCCGTCAACAGAACTCGGTGCAGCAGGTGTTTCCGGTAGAGGTCAACTCGCACTCGTAGGTAAAGTGACGACCGGAATGGGGCTCGCGTGTTTTTTGCTTGCAGCAGCTAGTACAGCGGGACGAGATCGATTGATTGTTGGGATCTATGCCGTTGTTACAACAGTGATTGGGATTGCATTCGTTTTGGCGGGCCGCGTGCCGACGGAGTCGGACAATGTGCGAATGGAAACAATATCGGCCCACGCGCCAACAACGGTTGAAGAGTAGAGTTTAAGTTTGTTACTTGAGTTAGGGCGCATTAGTTCCCAAACCTGCGAAGCAGGTGCAAGCGTAAAGCCTGGGGCGTGAGCCCCAGGGTAGGGAATGATTGCAGAGTTAAGCCCGCGATAGCGGGCGAAAGAGTCTAATGATTACGAAAGCTGCCGCCCGTTATCACGGGCTTGGAGCATCTCATACCCGCCACCCGGGGCTTACGGCCCAGGCTTTATGCTTACGCCTGCGTCGCAGGCTAAGAGTTTCGGATATCCCTGTGTCCTTAATTCTGAGCCACGCTACTATTCTATTTTGCTTTTACTTATTCTTCGCACCACTTGCACATGCCTCAGTCCGTGCGATCTGGGCAGTCAACGATGGTGAGAAGATTGAGCGCGACGATCTCAACAATCCAAACAAATCAGCTAATTCAAGTTGGGACGGCAAGACGATAAAAATCTTTGGAGCGCGTAACGAAATCGTCGCGTTTCAGTTAATCGTAGAAGCGGATCAGGATGGCATTGGTCGTTTGACTGCGTCACTGTCTGAATTGATGCTGAAGAATGGCCGCACAATTATCAAATACACCGCACCAGTCGCCGATCCGACAAATTACGTCGGCCGACCTATTCAAATATTCTCTGTTAACTACATGAATGTTCTGACTGCTTCCCACGCGGAATGGGTCTATGCCAATAATTCGCCCGCTGCCCCGAAAGACCCAACCGGTTGGAAACCTGTGCAGTTGGTTCCAGAGAATGCACGTGCGGGCAGAGGTGGATTCCCTCTGAGTGTCCCAGGTAATTCAAACCAGGCCGTGTGGATTGAAATTTACATCGACAGAAATCTACCGGCAGGAAATTACCACGGTGTTGTCACAGTCACAGCAGACAGTCAGAAACGGGAGATCCCAGTTGAACTGGAGTTGTTTGATTTCACACTACCAGACCAGAACAGCATGCAGGCGATGGTGTATTACGAGAGCTTGCAACCAAAGTTATATCAGGGTCGAGATCTTGACGCCGAATACCATCGCTTTGCGCATCGGCAGCGAATTGAACTTGTAAATGCCTACGATGAAGCAGCACTCGCCACATCGCGTGGTCGCTTTGATGGAGCAGATTTTTCAAAAGCCAGTAAGTACGAAGGACCAGGGCAAAACGTTGGGAACGAAATCATTCCGCGTACTTTCTATGGACCGGGCAAAGACTTCGACGACCGAGCGAGTGCATGGCGTAAAGCAGACGCATGGATCAGTTTCCTTAAAAAGAATTTTCCAAACGCCACCACTTTTCTCTACCTTCCCGATGAGCCTGGACGTTCACAGTACAACTACATTCGGCAACTAGCGGACAACATTCACTCGAATCCAGGGCCCGGCAAAGATCTCCCGACATTTGTAACCAAACACTACGTCAAGGAACTCGATGGAGCGATCGACATTTGGGATACCGGCCCACTTGGGTACGACATAAAACGAGCAGAAGAAGAACGTCTTCATGGACGTCACTATTGGATTTACAACGGAGGGCGTCCGGCGGCGGGCGCAATAGTGATTGATAGTCCTGCTACTGACCCACGAGCGACCATGTGGGCCTGCTTCAAACATGGCGTTGATAACTACTTCTTCTGGCATGGAGTGCACTGGCAACACAATCGGCAGAAGGTCGGTGAGAGAAAACAGAACGTTTGGGAGAATCCGATTACCTTTGATAACCGCGGGCAACCGAACAAACCTGTTGCTGATCAAGGCTATATAAACGGAGACGGCGTTCTGATGTATCCGGGGGAAGACAAGCTTCACCCCGAACAGGATCGGGGAATCGAAGGACCCATATCCACAATTCAGTTGGCTAATCTCCGCCGCGGATTACAGGACTATATCTATCTATCCCTTGCCCGAAAGTTAAAACTCGATTCACTAGTTAACGAAGTTCTCCAATCAGTGGTCCCCCGTGTGTTTTCTGACGCAGGTCCAGCAGTTGGTTTTTCAGAAGCTGGAAATGACTACGAGCGCGCTCGCTACAAGCTTGCGCAGGCGATCGCGAAGCAGACCTCGCATTAGGGGCAACTACTTTTCACTCAATCGGATTGGAAAGTTTCGCCAAGGCAAGACCAGCTAGTCCTCGCGAACGAAGGGAGAATCGGATGAAACACCTCATAGCCACTCTGTTCTTGATTGGTATCAGTTGTAGCTCAGCTTTTTCTGTAACGTATCAGGTGGGACCGACGCGAACATACAAGAAGTTACAGGATGTAGCTCCGCTACTTAATCCCGGCGACATTGCCGAGGTTGATGGAAACGCAACTTATCCGGGAGATTTGATCTTTACCCGACCCGGAACGGACGTAAACAAAATCACGATTCGTGGGATTCGCGTTAATGGACTGCGACCAATTATTGCTGGTGGCACAAATACAGTTGAGTTTCGACTGTCTGATCATTACGTCTTCGAAGGTTTTGATGTTACGGGCGGTAGCTTTAGGGGCATCTACCATCATGCTCATGACATAACGCTGCGAGACTGTGTGGTCCACGATTGTCCGGCTCACGGAATACTCGGAGCTGATACAGATTCAGGGTCGCTCCTCATGGAATACGTAGAGGTTTATCACTGTGGAAATGGAACTGGCCAACATCCTGTTTACATGGCCACCGATGAATTTGCGCACCCTGGTTCAGTATTCCGCATGCAGTACTGCTATCTCCACGATCAAAACGGTGGCAACAACATCAAGAGTCGCGCGGAACGTAATGAGATCTATTACAACTGGGTATCGGGTGGGTTCTATGGCGAGATAGAGTTAATAGGTCCCGATCCACACGGGAACAAGAAGGTCAGTCACGACACTGCCCGCGAGGATTCTGATGTCGTTGGGAACGTCTTTCAGCATATCCCAACTCAAGGGACTCGAATGGCGCGCGTAGGTGGTGATGGAACTGGTGACACGGATGGTCGCTACCGATTCGTCAACAACACCTTTATCTTGCGCCAGGGTCAAACGAGTCCTGGAGTGGAGATATTCGAAGGCATCGAGAGTTTGGAGATGCATAACAATGTCTTCTTCCGAGTTGGTGGATCCGCGATCGACAAAGTCGTGCTGGAGACTCGCGTTCGCTGGGTGTCAGGTCGGGTGAGTACTGGTAGTAATAATTGGGTTACCACTGGTTCAGCATTGATTCCCACGGCCTGGACCGGAACAGTGCTTGGTACCACCCCAGGATTCACGGACATCGCGACTTATGATGTTCGTCCCGTTGCCACTAGTCCTTTAGTTAATGCTGGAAACGGCGCCCCAACCAGTCCGCCAGGCCATCCGTTTGTTAGCCCGCTGTTTCCTCCTGCGTTTCTTCCGCCACTCCACACGGCATATGCGGTTGGTACTGCGCAGGCGCGTCCAGTGTTTGGCGCAATTGATATAGGGGCTTACGAATACACGCCGTAGTTGCGTTCTCTATATGCAGGCTTGATGTGCGGTGTGGTCCGAAATCGGTAAACCGCACATCAGGACCGGGTAAGTATGAATGAAACTGTCGTTTTCAACTCTGGGTTGTCCTGATTGGGACGTTCCTAAGATTGCAAACACTGCGAAGCAATTAGGGTATCAAGGAGTTGAGTTGCGAGCAGTTTGCGGAAACCTGAACCTTCTGGAACGACCTGAGTTCACGAGTGCCCAAATAAGAACGACGTTAAGTCAGTTTGCAGATCGAAACATCGAAGTCTGTTGTGTTGATACTTCGTGTGTATTTCATTCTCGCGATCAACGAGACCGAAGTGGTCAGGTCGATGTCGCGGTAGCTCATGCTGAACTTGCAGCGGCACTATGTGCTCCTTTTATCCGGGTGTTTCCAGATAAGATCCAAAATGGTGCCACTCGCCAAGAGACGCTTGACTACATCGTTGAGTCTTTGATCGCAATCGCACACCGGTTGCCCGCTGGTGTTACCGTCGCTCTCGAGACGCACGGCGACTTTGCCAAAACTGAGAGTGCAAGTGAGATTGTTAATCTCGTGAATCATCGGCAGGTGAAACTAATTTGGGATGTAGCGAACTCGGTTGCGGCTGGAGACTCGATCGAACACGCGAGCCAAGCTGTCGAGCCATTTCTTTGCCATATTCACTTAAGAGACGCTCGTCCAGTTGAATCGTCTGAACACTGGTTGCCTGTGCTGGCAGGAGAAGGCAAGGTTTCGTTCGAGGAAACTTTAAATGCGATCGCTAAATTGAATTACACCGGCTACGTTAGTTTCGAATGGGAGAAGTACTGGCATCCGGAAATCGAGGATCCAGAGGTGGCTTTGCCTAATTTCATAAATGCAATCAGGAAACTCCAAAGTGAGACGACCGAGTGTTCTGGTGCTGGCAAGTGACGCGCTGTTCCCGCACTTCTTTAGTGAAGCGTCTCAAAAGAGGCTCGCTGACGCGACTGTGTGGCGGCGGTCTTCTTTGCGCGAAGATTCGTCTGAGTTGAGACGAGAGATTGCGAACTCTGATGTGTTGATGACGACCTGGCACTCACCATTTTTGACTAAAGAGATGTTGTCACCAGGTACACAAGTAAAACTAATTGCGCACTGTGGCGGAGAGGTAAAGTCTCGAGTCGACGAAGAGATCTTCGATTACGTGACTATAACTAACGCCGCAGATCCTATGGCACGTGGCGTTGCGGAGATGGCTTTGGCGTTAGTGCTCACGCTGGTTCGGCGCATTCCTGATTACGCCGCAGAGATGCGCCAGGGCGAAATACGGTCGAACGAACAGGTCAGTGAAGGTGAAACGTTGAAGGGCAGAAAGGTTGGGTTGATTGGATACGGCAGAATCGGTCGTGCCTTTGCGCGGCTCATCGAACCATTCGACGTCGAGTTGCTGGTAAGTGATCCCTATACGGGCATTAACGAGAGCGCTGGGAAGTTGACGACTCTTGATGATCTGGTTAGCTCATGTTCAGTGATTGTTTTAGCCGCCGCCTTAACTTCAGAGACGAGGCACCTCATCAACGAGCGGCGGCTAAGATCGATGGTTGATGGGACAATCCTCATCAATGTTGCGCGTGGCGGATTGATCGACCTGGAGCCATTACTGGTCGAGTTACGTAACAAGCGAATCACTGCAGCACTTGATGTAACTGACCCACTCGAACCGCTTCCGCGAGATCATGAGCTCCGAAGAC
>JBKPMX010000109.1:0-16287 GCA_046765655.1 Acidobacteriota bacterium | reverse complement strand
GAGCACACTCATCGATGAGTTCCTCATTACCCATTCTGAATACACCCACGAACCTGAGGCTTACGAAGCGCTTCAGGACAAACATGGAGAGTCGTTTGCCGCGGAGCCTTCGGCTGAAGATTTTCGACGCCAGTTAGATTACTGTGTCGCGAGGTTAAAGGAATACGCGGAAGGCGACAGCGTCATTTTTGATCGTTGTCCGGCAGACTATCTTGCTTACATGCTCGCGCTAAGAGATCTACGTCGCGACTTCCAAGCCTCGCAAGTCGCGGCTGAGAGCATGAGAATCGCAAGATCCGGAATGAAACGTTTGGACATCGTAGCGTTTTTGCGTTTGGATAAGCAGGATGTTGGAGTTTCGGATGAAGAGGATCCGGAACTCAGAAGGATGGTCGACGAAAAGCTTGAGTCGATCTTGAGTAATAATGAGTTCGACCTACTTTCTGAATTGTTAGTTATCGAACCGCCCAGTTCAACCAGTCAACGATTACAGTTACTAGAAGCGGCGTTGAGATAAGGCTAAAGGCAATCCCTTAAGCCGCGTTTGATCCGGTAAACTTCGTGCTTCTCCGAATCGAAGACCAATGTTGATTCCAATAATTGCATGCTTAGTTGCACTCCTTTGGCTGTTGTTTGAACTGTCCTTATCGCGTCGCCGTCGAATCAACTCGGCCAAGAATTGCGACAAACACTCCGCAAAGCTTTGGGATATTGCCAATCTTCTGCAGCCGATTGGTCTGGTGCTCGGGTTCATCGGCATAGGACAAATCGTGACCGGTGCTAATGTGATTCGTCCGATTGGCCTGGTGCTTTTAATAGTGGGAATCATAATTCGCCTTTCCGCCATACGTACCCTCGGCAAATACTTCACAGGCACTGTGCTCATCCACAATGATCATCAACTTGTTCGGTTGGGTCTGTACAAACACATCCGGCATCCTGCTTATACAGGAGCGCTGCTGGCACATCTCGGATTAGGACTGAGTTTCTCAAACTGGTTCAGCCTCGCCTTCAGTTCTGTCCCATTTTTCATCGCGGCCGCATACCGAATGCACGTTGAGGATGAAGCGTTGCGCGATGCACTTGGTCAACAGTACCTTCAGTATTCGTCCACAACGAAACGTTTGATCCCGAAGCTTTATTGACACGGAGCAACCTATGCCCGCAACCCCCAAAGACATCGACGAATATATCGCCGGCTTTCCAAAAGACGTTCAGAAAATCCTGAAGAAGATCAGGTCGACGATCAGAAAAGCAGCACCGAAGGCTGAGGAGGCGATCAGCTATCAGATACCAACGTTCAAACTTGACGGGAATCTGATTCATTTCGCGGCGTACAAAAACCATATTGGCGTTTACCCCGCGCCTCGAGCTGTTGCCGCGTTCAAAAAAGAGCTTGACCGGTATGGGAGCAGTAAAGCAACAATCAAGTTTCCACTAGACGAACCCATTCCGTACGATCTGATAACTCGACTCGTGGAGTTCCGAGTGAAAGAAGCGTCGAAGAAAGCGACGGTGACCGCAAAGAAGCGCTGAGAAAACAGTCAGTACCGAAACGCGGTAGCGTCGGGTCTCGGTTTCGATAAGCGGATCCAACTAATCGACACGACCCGACGCTACCGCGTTTCGGTACTGACTGTTTGCCTCGGAGGGAAGAAGATGCTCAAACTAAGACACTTGCGCTGCTCGTTCTGCTACAAGAAAGAATACCAAGTGCAAAAGCTGGTCGCTGGACCACATGTTTATATCTGCGACGAATGTTGCGCGATTGCGAGTCGGATAATGGCGGGTACGCCACCAAGCGACTCGGCCGTCGTTGAGCCGACTCTCTGGCAAAAGCTCCGTCATTGGATGGGCTCTCTGTGGCATTACAAAAGCCGTGCGACCTTAATCGATCCCTGCTGAATGACAATCAACATCATCAAAGTTGCGCCAGATTCTGCTGACGCAGTTCAACTCATAGGAGAACTGGATGATCATCTACTCACTCATCCATATCCTCCACAAAGTCGACATGCATATAGCGTAGATAAGCTTATGCGTGAGGGCGTAGTCTTCTTCGTTGCCTATTGTGACGGCGCACTTGCCGCGTGTGGGGGAATCAAAATGTTCGATGGTGAATACGGGGAAGTGAAGCGAATGTTTGTGCGTCCCATTCACCGCGGCAAAGGATTAGGCAAGGCGATGCTCAATCATCTCGCAGAATACGCGCGCGGTCAGGGAGTGAATGTGTTACGGCTCGAAACCGGAATCTACCAGGTCGACGCTATCGGACTTTATCAAAACTGGGGCTTCGGTCGGCGAGAACCGTTCGGGGAATACGTGGAAGATCCTTTGAGTGTTTATCTGGAAAAGCAGCTGGAGTGATCACAATCCCATCCGCTGAATGAGTTGAACGAACCGGCCGTCCTGTCGTAGGCCATCCAAGCGCGGATCGAATTTGACCCACACGGGCCTCAACGACCGATCCGCAAAGCCTTTTTCCAACGAGTCCATTGCCTGTTGTCGCTCACCCAGACCTGCGTGGAGAACAGCGAGATTGTAAGGCGGCACGTAATTCTTCTTAGCGTGCTCTTCAATTTCTGACAATATTCGCCGTGCCTCCTTCGTCTCTCCGTCTTGCGCTAATGCATGGCCCAGCCAGGACGCCATCGCTACATCACCCGACGCCTGTTGCGCTCTGGTGAGTTCAGCAATTGCTTCTTTGTTTGAACCCTTCTGTTCGTAGCTCAATCCTAAGGTCGCACGTGCCTGCGAAAAATCAGGTTCCATCTCGAGTGTCTTGCGAGCCTGGGTGAGACTTCGCTCAAAGTCATGACGGAAGAAAAGATAAATCGCAAGATTCGAATTGAAACTGACTGACAGCGGATCCAACTCCTGCCCGCGTTTGATTTCAGCGTCGGCCTCATTGGGTTTGCCTGCTGCCAACAAATAGAAGGCGTACCACTGATGGGCTTCTGAATAGTTGGGATTGAGTTCGACTGCCCGCTTGAACTCGCTATCCGCGCCTGCAAAATCCCAATCGTGCCGAAACTTGATGAAGCCAAGCGTTGCATGTGCCTCTCCAAGCGAATCGTCAATTGCCAACGCCTTCATGATTGCCGCCTTCGCTTTGGGCACGGCTTCTTCGTTCATCGGTGCGCCAGATTCATTGAGTCGAATGTAGCTGTCCGCAAGGCCGGCGTAAGCCAGTGCGTAATTTGAATCAACAGCCAGCGCCTGTTCGAAATATTCAATTGCTTTCCGGAAGCCTGTGGTGTTCCTTTTGTTCCAGAAGTAGCGTCCCTGTAAATAGGATTCGTAAGCCCTGGCGTTTTGTGTGTAGTGCTTCCGCATCAACGCAGCCTCGTTGCCGGTGAGTTGAAGCGTCAGCGATCGCGCAGCCTGCGCTGAGATTGAATCTTGAAGCGCAAAGATCCCGGTGAAGTCTTCGTCGTACTGGTCTGCCCACAACGAAGCACCGTCGGCCACACGCAACAGCTGAACTGTGACCCTTACTCGATCTCCTACTCGCTGTACTTTCCCATCGAGCACCGCTTCAACATCCAATGCGCGGCCGGCGGCTATCGGATCTACGTTCGCATTGTTGTATCTGAGAACAGCGCTAGTTGGTCGCACATTGAGCCGTTGAGTGTTGCTAAGTTTTGTGATGAGCGCATCGGCCATGCCCTGACCGATGTAATCGTCTTCGGATCCAGCAGTCAGAGGCCGGAACGGAAGAACCGCGAGGCTTTTGACGCTGGTACTAGAAACAGCTGGCCTGGACCGACTCGCAAGCAGGCGAAAAGCTAGCGCACCCAGAATGGCGACGAGTGCGACGCCAACCGCAACCCACATCCAACGCGGTCCGGTATGGGTCATGCGCGTCGTACCTGTCTCTGCTTCAACAACTGAGGTGCCGGCGGGTATCTTTCTTACGTCGCCGGTAAACCGGTAACCGCGTCGGGGTATTGTTTCGATGTAGCTTGTGGAGTCGGCACCCGTGGTTAGAGCCTTTCGCAGGACGTAGATGTTCTGAGTTAGATTTGCTTCGTCTACAAAGGTGTCAGGCCAGAGCTTCTCAATGAGTTCGTCCTTTTCCAGAACGCGGCCACTGTTTTCCACCAACAGCAACAGAGTGTCAATCACTTTCGGCTTTAGGGGAACTGGTTGACCGTTCCGAAATAGAAGTCGATTTTCAGTATCGATTTGAAAAGGACCAAACTCGTATAAGTCTGTTGCTTGCTGCGACATAAGACCGTTGAGTATTCGTTGAGAAACAATTGACTGCGCCGCTGAGGACTTCATTACGCACAATCGGCGATAGTCGTCAGGTCGTTTTCAGAAGCGCCCTGGGGATAGGGCCGACAGTCTAACAAACACGCGAATGAAGGGAGAAATCACAATGCAAAGAATCATTACAGTCATCGCCTTTGTCGCTTTCAGCATGGTCTCATCCACGGTGGCCGAGGCGCAGAACCGCCGTAAGGCACGCGAGGACGTTCCACCAGTCAGTTCCCGGTTCATCGCAGGCAATAGTGCGAAAATCCCAATTGAGCTCGATAACAACATCATCTTTGTTCGCGCTCGAGTAAATGGTTCGCGCCCCCTAAAGTTTATCTTCGACACAGGCGCCTCTGTTTCAATGGTGAACGCGGACCTGGTCGGGGAACTGAAACTGAAGGTGGACGGACAGGCCGACGGGACGGCGACTGGTGGAGCGATTCATGTGGGACTGGTAAATGGTGTGTCATTGAGTGTTGAAGGAGCCGAAGTCACAAATCAGATAGTTGCCACACTCGCGTTAGACAAATCGCCGTGTGTTCAATTCGATGGAATCATTGGCTACGATTTCATCAATCAGTTCATCGTCGAGATTGACTATCCCAACAGTGTGATCAATCTCTATAACCCCAAGACGTACACGTATTCTGGTGACGGAAAAGTTGTACCTCTGTTGCTTACTGGCAGGCGAACGCCGCTTGCTGAAGTAAACATCTTTCTCGATGGAGGTCGATCGGTCGTTAGTCAGCTCGAGGTGGATACCGGCGGCGACAGCGCGTTCGTTTTTAGTAGCCCTTTCGTCAAAAAACATCGACTGGCGGAGTCGCTATCAACAAGCATCAAGGGCACTGGTGTTGGAGCGGGCGGAGAACAGAAACGGGTGGTTGGTCGCGTCAAACGAATCCAATTGGGTCCGTTCATCCTTGATGGACCTATAGTGAACCTTGAGCAAGATACTGAGGGTGATGCCAAAGAAGGGGGTGGGATCATTGGAGGTGAAGTATTCCGGCGGTTCAAGCTGATACTTGACTACGCGCACCAACGAATGATTCTCGAGCCGAACGCGGCTTTCAAGGACCCCTATGAAGTTGCGATGAGCGGTATTCTTTTTGGTTCCAACGAAGAAGACTGCAACGAAAGTAAAGTTGAAGGTGTGGAACCGAATAGTCCGGCAGCCGCCGCCGGGTTGCAACCCGGTGACATAATCACTGCCGTGGATGGCAAAGCAATTGAGGCCATCTCATCAGATGAGTTCGAACGCTTGTGGTTACAGAACGGGAAGGAAATCAGGTTGACAATCAAGCGCGGGACTGAAATTCTGGAAAAAAGAATGATTCTGAAAAGACTTATTTAATTAGCTAAATGGACGAGCTGCTCGAGATTATCCATTCATCAGAGTTTCGCGAAAGCGGGGGCACGCTAGATCTAGCAGGTGCGCGCATGGAAGGAGATATCTTAATCCTTTCAGTTAACCTTATAAGTGATTCAGTCGAGGAGGAGGATCAGGCATGGGAAGTTGAATGCGCGGGCGTGCTCGACCACAACTTAACGCTCGGGAATTGCCAGGACTTTTCGCTTCACGATGATCACCACCCGCTGCTTTGGCAATACATTCATCCTGAGTGTTCAGTGTCTTTCCACGGTGATTGCTCAAACGCCGAAGCGATTGTGGGAGAACTCTACAACCATCACATCGAACTGGTTGGCAATTCGATTCCTTTTAGCACGTTTCTTAATGGTAACCCTGTAGACATAGTCCGCGGGCGTTACGGCATGTTTGCCACGGGCCCAGCGCCCTTGATGGAAGGCTACGCGGGTGTGTTTGAACGAGCCGGAATCAAGGCTGGAGTCAGCGAGCCGCGGCAGGTTTCGTTCACGAGTGATCCATTCACAGACTCGAGTGCGCTAGAAGTATTAGTGCTTGGCGACAGAAGCTACGTTGTCGCGCAGAAGTTCAACGCGAACCGATCTGAAGATCGCTGGGACTCGTGATGAAGCTTGGCAAACTGATGATCTTCGTCACCGACCTTGCTGAGGCCAAGCAATTCTACGGCGACGTGCTTGGGTTTAGATTGAAGTCTCAAGATGACCGCTCCCTCGAGTTTGAGCAAGAGGGCTGCGAATTGATTGCTTTTAAATGTCGACAGAACGGGTCGATCGATAACTACAATGAAGTTGCGCGTTCGGTGTTTGTATTTGAAGTTGCATCTATAGATGAAGCCTTAACCGATCTACGCGCCAAAGGTGTCCGATTTCTGCATGCTGAACCGGCTGTGAATAAGTTCGGAAGCTATGCCGCCTTCAGTGATCCCTTCGGGAACATACACGAAATCTTCGAGCGGGGAAGGTAGCCTGCTGTATTGGAATTGTCGGGGCGGCCCGACAATTGTTACTAAGTGGACATCAGGCCCGATGAGACAGTTGCTATTATCCGTCGCGAACTGGCTTCACTTTCGCGACACGACGTGCCATCGGTTAGAAAACTTCGTCAGCAATACTCAACCTCACTTAAGACTGCTCCAGCGAACTCCGTTCTCAAATTAGTTCGCCTATTACTGCGTGGCGGTGGATGGCCCGAGCGACTTATTGCATTCGAACTCCTCGCGAGTCACAAGTCTGCATCCGAGCTCTTGAATGACAAACTCGTTGACGAAATGGCAGAAGGTCTTTCTGACTGGGGTTCAGTCGATCTGTTCGGAGTAACAATTCTTGGTCAAGCGTGGCGCGAAGGGTTGGTATCGGATCGTAAGATTCACTCGTGGGTCCGCTCTCCCGATCGCTGGAAGCGACGGCTCGCACTTGTCGCAACGGTGCCGCTGAATTCAAAGGCGCGTGGGGGAACCGGCGACGTAGGTCGAACCCTTTCGGTGTGCAGGTTATTGCTGGACGATCGCGACGACATGGTTGTGAAGGCAATGTCGTGGGCGTTACGCGAGTTAAGCAAAACCAACCCGGTTACAGTGAAAGAGTTTGTTGCAAACGAAAACCATCGTCTTGCTGCGCGTATCAAACGAGAAGTTGGTAACAAATTGATCACCGGCAAGAAGAATCCCAAACGGTGACCTGCGTTGAGCAGCTTTGCGCAAAAGTTGCTGAGCCTGCGGAGCAGGCGTTCAGCATAAAGCCTGGGGCGTCAGCCCCAGGTCCAGCGGCGTTATGATCATTAGCCCGTGAAACGGGCGAAAGCTTCCGTTGCTGCGGCTTTCGCCCGCTATCGCGGGCTCAAACTTGTATCGCATACGTTCCTGGGGCTAACGCCCCAGGCTTTATGCTCGACGCCTGCTTCGCAGGCTCAGCGCGTCTTCATGCAAAGCAGCGTCGAGCGACGTGACTCTATGGACGGCATGACCATCGTCGATTACTCACCTGGTTATGGGCCAGAGCTCGTTCGGATGTGGCGTGCCAGCTTCGAGCAGGGCGTCGGAATAACAGATCCACACCCGTTGGAGGACCAACTTCGAGCACTTGAACAGAAAATCGTTCCTCACAATCGCGTGCTCCTGGTTCTTGATCCACGTACGTCCGCCGTGATTGGTTTCCTGGCCTACACCTCAGAAACTGTGTCCAATCTCTATGTTCACGTCGATTACCAGAATAAGGGCATTGGTTCCATGCTGCTGGATATAGCAAAAAGGAACTCCAGCGGTGTGCTTCGTCTTTTCACGTTTGAGAGGAACATGCGAGCCCGGCAATTCTATGAGCGACATGGATTCAAGATCATCCGGCAGGGCTTCGAAGAGTTTTGGCAGTTAGCGGATATTGAATACGAGTGGAATAGAATCGATTAGCGCCAAAGCCAACGCCGTGTGTCCTATACACTTCAGTTTGTCGTTCTGTTGAGTCTAGTTCAGGAAGCTCTGAATAAGTGACTATTCAGTACCATGCGCGGTAGCGGATGGCCTGGACTCGACGCCCGCCAATATCGCCGGTTGAGTAACGGCCATTCGCTACCGCGCATGGTACTGAATAGTCGATTCTGAAACTGATCCGAGTCGATCAGAACTCCCTGAAGTGTGTCGGCCATCAGCGCCTCAACTTCACTTCAGTGACATTTGACGCTAATCTAATAACCCGACCCAATTCTGCAGGAAACATCGGAGGTTAGAATGATTCTCGTTAAGACTCTATCGCTCTCTCTTGTGCTCGTTGCGGCAGTGACGATTACCTTATCTGCGATGGCCGCAGACGTACCGGCTGTTGGCGCGGTGGCACCTGAGTTTAGTCTGACCACCAACGAAAGCAAGCAAGTCAGTCTCAAAGATTTTCACGGCAAGTGGGTGGTGCTTTATTTTTACCCGAAGGATTTCACGTCGGGCTGCACACTCGAAGCGCACAACTTTCAACGTGACATCGCCAAGTATGAACAGATTGGTGCTGTGATTCTTGGCGTCAGTGTAGACACCGCGGAGTCGCACAAAGACTTCTGTACAAAAGAGGGATTGAGTTTCAAGCTCTTATCTGATCCTGATGCGAAGGTATCCACTGATTATGGTTCGATCATGGATTACCAGGGAAAGAAATACTCGGCCCGTAACACTTTTCTCATCGATCCGAGTGGAAAGATCGCGAAGGTTTTCACTGGTGTAAAACCGGCCGGTCACAGCGAAGAGGTATTGGCCGCGCTCGCTGAATTAAAGAAGTAATCTTTCGCGAACAACCGGTTGAATGAAAAAGGCCCCGCGCGTGGCGCTTCACGACGGGGCCTTTCAACCACGATCGACTCGATCTCAATATGCTGTTTCATCTCAGTGAAGAAAAGGGCATCGAGAGATTCGACCCGCGACCATCCGACTACACTCCCGAGCCAGTTGTGTGGGCCATCTCCGAAGAGCGTCTGTGCAATTATCTGCTTCCGCGCGACTGTCCGCGGGTAACGTTCTATGCAGGACTTAGTACAAGTAAAGCTGACATACAGCAATTCCTGGGCGAGAGCCGAGCAGTAATCGCGGTGGAAAGTAGTTGGCTTGAACGAATACGATCATGCCGGTTGTACGGTTATCACCTGCCCGGGGAAAACTTTGAATGTCTCGATCAGTGTGCAGGCTATTTCATCAGTCGCGTTTCAGTCGTTCCCGACGGCGTTGAAGTCTTTGATGACTTGGTTGGCGACATTGTGAAGCGCGATGTTGAATTGCGTTTCATGCCATCGTTACGGACTCTCCGAGATGCGGTTGTTGCATCGACACTCGAATTCTCTTTGATCCGAATGCGTAACGCTCTCCCTCATGAGGCTTCGTAGAGTTTAGCGAGCTCTGACTGAATGGTGTCCTAATCCGAAGTTTCATTAGAACGACGGATTTCTCCGCGTACCCTCGGCATCTCTGCGATTATTTCTGGGCATCATTAAACGCTCACTGTACGAAGGTAGCTGGTTTCAATTTTGTCCCATACGCTTCAGCTTGTCGTTATCCACGATAGATCCAAGTGACAGCGCAGCAAAACGTCACCGTGCCTTAACGACAAGCTGAAGCATATCGGACATTCGCTGACTCGTTCCTGTCACGCTGAGCTAGGACGCGACTTGACGACAAACTGAAGTGTGGTCGGACATCTAGGGGTGACCGGGTTTCCAAGACGGTAACCGCAAGAGACGCCGAGCACACAGAGATTGCGCAGAGGACGGTTGTCGCCACAGCGGTTGAGATTAGGAAGCCGCCTCTCATTAATCGTCGACACGCGCTGAATCTGTAGCTATCTTTACTGAGCTTTCACTTCGGTGCCTTGAACTCAGCGAACTGATTTAGTGTTTCGTTCGTAACCGACAGTCAAGCTCGTAGCATGAGGATCTCGCATGTACTGTCCCCAGTGTAGTCAGCCACAACTTTCCGAAGAAATGCGATTCTGTTCGCGGTGCGGTTTTTCCCTAAGCGGCGTGAAGGAGTTGGTGGCAGCGGGCGGCGAAACAACATCTCCAGCGCCTAAGAAACGTAAAAAGAGACCGCGCGTAAACAAGAGAGCGCGAAAACCTCATCTTACTTGTATCCGTAATAGCCTCGTTCGAGACGATATTCTCAGTTAGGAGCCTAACTATGAAAACAGCAATGTCGTCAGCTTTAACTTCTTATCGGCAATTCAGAGCTGCAAAACGTCAAAACAAACCCTATAAGATCGTGCGAGGCGTCCTGCTTTTGCTCACTGGAGCATTTGTTCTCTTGTTGAGTTTTCCGCAGCTGCTCTTTGCTCATCAAACTACGTACAAAAACTTCCGCGTTTACTCAAGAGAACCGTTAGACCAAAGCATCAACCCTGTTCTGGATAAAGCCGAAGCGCGACTGGCGACCTCACCCATCAACGATTACAGCGTTCAGCCGAAGGTGTTTCTGACGAATAGCTACCGTTTCTATCGAGGTCTTAGTTTGAATATCGGATGGAATTCCTTCGGCAAGGGCTATGCGTTGTTGCCGACAAGCAATGTTTTCATTAACAAGTCTGACGCAGCACGCGATATGGTTTTTCGCGACGCTCCGACAAACAACGCCCGCAGTCTCAGCGGCGTAATTGCTCATGAGGTAACCCACCTGCTAATCAGAAAAAGATATGGCTACTTGCGGAACCTGATGATGCCTGCGTGGAAAAAAGAAGGATATGCGGAATATGTCGCCGGCGGCTCGACTCTGTCTTACGAAGAAGGCGTTAGGATGTGGAAAAGCAACCCGAAAGACGGCACGGGCTACCAATATTTCAAGTACCATATGCTGGTTAAGTATTTGTTGGAACAGGAAAAGATCAGCGTTGACGATTTATTCAATCGCGACTTTGATGTGACTGCGTTAGAAGCGAAGGTGTTGCAGACGCTTTAGGGAAGGTGGTCCATTATGAAGAGAGTGAGTTGCTTGATCGCCCTAGTGCTTGCAGGTGTAGTTGGGACTGCGGGATATAAAGATGGCTCGAAAGCCTACGGGAGCGCGGATTCGCTTCGATTCGACGCCAGGGATTTAACCAATACGAGTTTGTGGACAAAGGTTAACGCAACCCCGTTTTCTATATCTTCGCAACTCGATGTGTTGTGTGCAGCGCCGCCCACCATGAGGGACTACCAAACGGAACGAAAAACTAACCCTCACGCTGCGACAACAATCACTGTTTACGTTAATCCCATCGGAAGAACGGCAATGTTTACCAAAGACTCGCCAATGTTTCCGCAGGGCTCCGTGATCGTAAAGCAGAAGAATGGTCGATTTGCCGAAAGTAATACTACGTTGCTTTACACCGTCATGAGGAAAAGAGAGCCTGGATACAATGCCGCCGTCGGTGATTGGGAGTTCAGTGTCGTTAATGCTAACGGCTCGACGATCGAAGCCAGCGGGAAGCTCGACAATTGCCAGGGCTGTCATGTGAAGAAACCGTCGACCGATTTTGTATTTCGACCGTATGTCGAGTTCAGGTAGTCCCCGGAAAAGTAGTTCTCAAAATCTGAATTCCTCTCTGTGCTACCTCTGTGGCCTCTGTGTCTCGGTGGTGGTGTTCTGTGGGGGTGCGGCGGGAATCGGCACCGCAGTCTCGGGTCACTTCGTAACGGACTTAGTGTGGCACGTCGTGTCGCAGTTGAACCGCTGAATAAGAAGCAGGTTTCGCCGCCAATCGCTATAATTCCCGCCTGCTTAGGGTATCTTCTGGAACCCTCTGCGGGTTTCTTGTGTCAAAGAAACCGGTGAACAGCTGATCATCGAAATTATGCACCTGACCCATAACCTCAACGCGGCGCTGATTCTTGTTCTATGTGTGAGCTTCACCATCCATGGCCAGACGTCAGCAGCGGCGGATTTCGACGATCTCGCCCTCACGCTTGCCACGCTGAAATCTCCCGAAGAACGCGACCAGTTGCTGACTCAGAAAAGAGATCTGATGACGCCCGACTTGCGAAAGGCCCTCATCCGCCAGGGCAATGCTCAGTTGGTTGCCGGCCGCTACTCCAGAGCCTTCGACATCTATGGCATCGCGCAAAACGTCGCTGAAAAGATCGGAGACAAGGAAGGCGTGGCGACCGCCTCGATGGACATCGGCACTGTCTACTATTTTCAAGCTAACTATCCGGCCGCACTCGAACACTATCGAAAAGCGCGCGAGCTCTTCACGGAAGTGCCAAACAACTTCGAATCCGCCAAGGCATTGTCTGGCGTCGCAATGATCTATCGAGAACAGCGGCGCGAGAACGAAGCCCTTGCAGCTTTAGAGCAAGCGTTGAAGGAATTCACTTCGCTCGGCGATCAGGTTGAAATATCAAACACGCTGAACAGTATTGGTGCTATTCATTACGGTCAGCGAAATTACACCGCTGCTGCTGAAGCTTTTCGCAAGAGCGGCGAGGCCAACAACACCGTCGAATCTCTGGTTCGTCTTGCGGATTCGTTATACATGCAGGGCGATTACCCACAGGCTTTCGCTTACTACAAACAATCACTTGATCGTGTTCACGAGATCGGCGCTGTGATCGCTTCGCTCAATGGTGCCGCAAACTCCGCTTATTACCAGGGCAACTACGAAGAGGCGCTGAAGTACTACGAACGCAGTGCGACGATTCAGAAAACACTGCCAGACAAAATCGGTTTAGCAAACGCCTTTAAGGGAATCGCGAACGTTCATCGCTCGCGAGGTGATTATCCGGCGGCGCTCGAGAACTATTTCCTCAGTCTGAAGCTCTTCGAAGACGCGAAAGCACCTGCCGGAACGATCCTCGGCAGCATTGGGCTCGTGCGTGCTTTACAAGGCGATTTTCCGAGAGCGCTGGAGTACTACGACAAAGCACTGAAGGAGTTTGAATCTAACGCGAACAAGATTGATACGGCTCGAACGTTGAGCCTCATTGGAAACGTCCATTTCACGCAGGGCAATTACGATTCAGCTCTTAGTGCTTATGGTAGAGGCCTGACGCTCCGTGAAGAAATGCAGGATCAGTCAGGCCAGGGCGATTTGCTCGCGGGAATCGGATCGACTCTTGTGCGTCAGAAGAAGTACTCCGAAGGTCTGGATAGCTACCAAAAGGCGCTCACTCTTTTTAACGCCCTCGGACAAAAGGGAAACGTGGCTGACGTATTGACACGAGTGTCGGAAGCTTTCGCTTTGACTGGCGACTATCAAAAGGCGCTGAGTGCGGCTGACAGCGCTGCAACGATCGCGAAGCAGATTGAAGATGCAGATTTGCTCTGGTACGCGCGGATGCTTTCAGGCAAAGCGCAACGTAAATTGGAAAACAGCGCACAAGCCTACCAGGCCCTGACTGATTCGGTATCAATCGTTGAATTGCTGCGAAGTCGGCCACCGCTTCCGGCCGGAACTGGATACAACAGCGTGCTGCCATATTTGTCCATGGTCGACGTGTTGATGGATCAGCATCGACCTGGTGAAGCGTTCGATTTTGCAGAGCGAGCGAAAGTTCAGTCGCTTGTCGAAATTCTAAAAACCAACAACGCACCACCGAGCAAAGGTCTCTCTGCCACGGACCGTGAAGCAGAGCAAAAACTTGCCGGGGAAGCGACGTCGCTCGAACTTCAACTCGATCGCGAATCCCAGCTTCGCACATCCACTGACGCACGCCGCGCTAGTTTACGGGACCGTTTACGACAGGCTCGCATCGCTTACAGCGACCTTCGTCAGACCCTATTCACCAGATATCCCCGCTTAAAAACGGAACGCGGTGAGCTTGTGCCACTAAAACTTGACGAGATGCGTGCACTGCTGGTTGATACATCAACCGCACTTCTCGAATATGCAATCACCGCAGACAACACGTACTTGTTTGTGCTTTCGGCTGACAAGAGTCCGACCAGAAGACGACGGAAACCAGCTGTGACGCTACAGTTGAAGGTTTACCCACTCGAGATTCGGAATGAAGAATTGACGGCGAGGGTCAAGGAATTTGAGAGACGGCTGGCAACGAAGTCTGCGGAGTTCGAACAACCGGCTCGCGATCTATATGACTTGCTATTGAAACCGGCCGATGATCAGCTCGGCTTCAAAACTAAGCTTGTTATTGTTCCCGACGGCGTTTTGTGGCGTTTACCTTTTGAGGCGCTGCAACCTCATCAAGATCAATATCTGATCGATCAGATGCAGCTTTCATACGTTTCCTCGCTGAGTACGCTCCGTGAGATGCGAAGGCAACGCGGGCTTGCCAAACGAAACCCCACATTCGCCGGGTTCGCCAACCCCTCGTTAACAAAAGCAACAGTTGATCGAATCAGCCTCGGTTTTGGTGATCTCAATCTTAATAGTTCGTCGCAGCAAGAGGACGAAGTCAAACGAATAGCTCCGATTTACGGATCCAACACAAGCAGACTTTATGTCGGTAATGAAGCTACTGAGGATCGCGTAAGGACTGCAGACGCGCAGATCGATGTTCTACACTTTGCCGCGCCAATGCTCTTCGACGAAACAGCACCGATGTCCTCGTTTGTAACTCTTGGATCCGGCACAGACTCAGACGGTTTTTTGCAAACGCGCGAAACCGCTAATCTTTCCACAAGCGCACAACTCGTGTTGATGTCGAACGTGGTGCGGCACGGCGAGACGCGTGGGGCCGCTAATACGGCTGTGTCTTGGTCCTGGTTTGTGGCTGGGAGTCCTGCCACGATGGTAAGTCGGTGGGCTGTTGACCCCGGTTCGAACCTACAGCTTCTTACGCAATTCTATTCGATCATCAAACCAGCAAAGGGATTCTCAGTAACTAAACCCGTCGCGCTGCGAAGAAGCCAGCTTGCCCTTAGACGCACACCCGCCTATGAACATCCGTACTACTGGGCAGACTTCGCATTGATTGGGAGCGACCGCTGACGTCCCGCGCAGCAAGCGTCATGAACCTAAAGATAGTCTCCATTCTGTTCTGTTTGTTTGTTGCCTCACTGTCTGTTCCCGCCGCTAACGAAATAACAAAAGAGAAATTTGAGTCAGAAGGTAAGCAACGAAGCTACTATCTTTTTATCCCTTCGTCGGTAAAGCAAACCGAGCCCGTGCCACTTGTTGTTCTGCTGCACGGTTCGGGTCGTAACGGTCTGTCACTCGTCGAAAGATGGAAAGACCTTGCGGAATCCGAAGGTTTCATTATCGTTGGACCAGACTCTTCTAATGGCGAGTCGTGGCGCATGCCGCAGGATGGGCCTGAATTCATCTATGAACTCGTCGAGATGCTGATTAAGAAATATCCCATAGCGCCGGATCGGCTTTACCTGTTTGGTCACTCGGCAGGCGCAGTCTTCTCGCTGGATCTTGCGATGCTCGAATCAGAGTACTTCGCGGCCGCAGCTGCTCATGCCGGCGCGTGGCGTACTGATGAGGATTATCGCTTTGTCGAGGTCGCTGCTCGCAAGACGCCAATAAGAATCACTGTCGGCGACAGAGATACCTTTTTCCCGCTTGAGTCGGTTAGACGGACGGAAACAACTCTGAAAAGTCGAGGCTTCGAGGTAGTGGTTTCGGTAATTACTAACCACACTCACAATTATTATGAAATCGCTTCTAATGTTAATCGTGAGTCCTGGATCTTTCTAAAGCAACACAAGCTCGAGCAGGAACGGCGTCATGTTCCGCGGTCTTATAAATCAGGAGCCAGTGATGTGAACTCCGTGCTCAAAAATATTAACGACGTGCGAACTCGCGCCAACGACCTGCTGCAGCGATTCTATGCCGAGGAACGGAAATTACAGCAAACAGATTTCATAAAAGACAACGCAGCGGTGCTTACTATCACCCGAACCGAGGTACAAATACTGACTGATACATCGAACACTCTTCGAGAGGCTGCGGCCATCGCTGATAAAACGCGCGAGTTGAAGACAGCCAAGAATATTGAGAAATACTTCTCGCTAGTTAGCCAGGCCTCAAATCTCCGCGCCGACGCCGTTGAGCTTCTAAGAACCCGTGCAGAGCTACTGTTAACTCCTGGAGACCTGACGGCCATAGTAAAGAAGCGCAGCGAGCTTGGCAGTAAAGCAGACGCGCTTAATTTGTCGGCCGAACAGCTTGAGCTACAAGCTGCGCAACTGGTCCACTAATTGTCAGGTATATTCGTTCCTACCCCTGATTTGTAGG
>JBKPMX010000108.1:0-57876 GCA_046765655.1 Acidobacteriota bacterium | reverse complement strand
CGCCAATTCCGTCAGCTGAGGGGAGCACATTTACATTTGCGCCGCCCGGTGCATTGCTCTCGACGGTAATGTCGCCTGGGCAAGTAAGCACACAGGTCGTTCCGCCACCGCTAGCCGCTTCCAGGAGAATGGAGGCCTGCGACGAGTTATTCGCCGGGTAATTGTCACTCGTAGTACTTGTAACGCCGGTCTCATTGTTGATCTCTGTGCCCGCGGCGGCCGTGGTCTTGTAGACGAAGGTAATTTCCTTGGTTACACCGCTCGCTAAGCTGGCGATGGTACACGTGCTCGCGCCTGAGCTATCCCCCTGGTTAGGCGTCACACAGTTGAATGGTGGGCCACTACCTTGTGTTAGTGAATCAAAGGTGGTGTTAGCCGGAATTGCTTCGCTAAGTGAGACATCGTCGGCAGCCTGCGGTCCATTATTGGATATGAATACGGTGAAGACGACCGTGTCGGCGCCTACTTGAAACTGGGATGCATCCGAAACACCAACATCGGCGACTGCCTGCGCAGGATCCGTGACAATGAATGGTGCTGCAACGCGCGTGAAGCCATCGCCCAAACCTATGGACATTCCGAACCAGCGCCCACGATTATCGACAAGATTCTGGACATTTGCGTCGGTACTGACATCCGATACTGCCGTCGCTGGTAAAGTAAACGTGAGCGTTTGGCCGTCAGAATTTGCCGTCGCGTTCGCGACAACATAATTAGCGCCGTTGATGATTGACAACCGGCGGATTCCAGCACCCGGCAGTCCGGTAATCTTGATGCAAACCGTGTCGCCGAGCTCGAACGAACTTGATGGCGTCATGCAGTCGGATTGATAGACGGTAACATCTTCGGGCCCCGAACTCTGTGGCATCAACATTGGGGCGATGTTATGAAAGATGCGTTCCGGTTTGATGGAGGGTGAACTTATAACAGCGCTTTTTCGGATCGAAACCGCCGACTTGCCTGCTGCACCAACGGCTGAAGGCAAGTTTTCGTTCGATGCAGAAGAATTTATCAGCACAGGAACGAACATTAGCGCTGCCACTGCGAGTAGTAGACAGGCGCGAAGTACAAAGTAACGGGATCTGTCTCTGGTAATCATGGGGTTCTCCTCGGCTCTAGCGTCCGCTAAGAGCGTTCACACTAGACGTTAGCAGAGGTCAGCATTCGGATCGCTGGCCTGCGTGCACATTAAGGGCAGTTCGGGAAACGACACTGATTCAAGAATTGTGGGCGTCTTTCTTGTGTGCGCAGCTCTTATCGCGTGCGTCCAAACATTAGATTGTGGTTCCTGGGTGAAACGGAAAACGGGAGCTCCCCGCCTTCGAGGTGGAAGGCAGGGAGTTTCGTAACTGGCGATCAGGTCTTAAGTGTAATGTTGCTGAAGGCTCCGGGCGTTGTATTGTTGATCATCGAGTTGCCTTGAAACGAGTTTATCGTGCCTCCATTCAAGTTCAATCCGGTAGAGTTCTGGGCGATGATTGAATCGGAAACGTTGATCGTTGAACCGGCGCTGCCTGTCAGCGCCGTAGAGCAAAAAGTAACAAACGCATCCTGTATATTAATGATGGAGTTGCTTCCGCTCGTTCGAATACCTGTACCGCTGTGGGAGACGACGGAGTTTTTGATCCCCATACGCGTATTTGCGACGGCATCGATCCCAATCGTTTCATTGTTACCGAAATTACTATTGTTGACCATCACAACCACTTGACCGGAAGTGGTAGTCGTCTTTAAGCCAGTCGGACAACGTCTAACCGTTACCTCATTAAGCATGACGTTCGTGGTCGATGTTGCGTTGATGTTAATGCCGTTTTGTGTGAAGTCGCTGATCACCACGCGCTCGAGATACAGGTTTGCGGCGCCGTTAGTAGTTAAGTTGATACCGTTGAGGCCGGTCCGCGTGCCGACACTCCCGCTCAAACCCATACCGGTTATGCTCAGGTTTCGCAATCGAACGGTTCGTGTAGGATCATTTGCGCTCACGGCAATATTGATTGTCATGCCGTTAACGCCGCTGGATGTGGTCGCTCCAAAACCTGCACCTTCACCACCCTCTAGTGTGATTGACTTCGTGATAGTAACGGTTCCGTATGACCCTGGATCTAGTGCGTCTATTTCTCCATTGATAGCTGTCTTTGAAATTGCGCCGGCCCAGGTTTTACATGGCGCGGTTCGGCTGCAAGGATTCACGTCATCGCCCACGCCTGACACCCAGGTTCTTATCGCCTGACCTTGGGCGATACTAACAAAAGCCATAGTAACGGTAGCTATCAGAATGAACCTGGCCGTAATGCTAAATCTACTCATGTTTGTCTCCTTCGGTGAGTTTTGTGAGAGGGAGCAACTTGTCCTAGAGTCGTTTGGAAACGCTTTCTGGAGGCTGATCCTCAAGGAATCAAATTTGTCGGGCTAATCTGCTTCCAGGGTACATGATTTCGCCGGGATCGAAATCATGGGGCTTTTCCGCTGGAGGCTGCAGATGAATCTAGCGTATAAGGTTGAACAAAACCGGCATAGGTGAAAAGAGAAGCTTCATGGTAAGAAATGATAATCAGTTCAACGAGGTGCGAATCAGTTCACGAGGTGCGGCGTACTATAAGCACGTCACGTAGAACTGTCAACCAAAAATTAGCGCAATACGACGTTGGAATAGCCACCGCGGACGTCGGAATGTGACAACCATTAGAGTTTTCTTTCATGAAGGAATTGAAATGAGTTGTCGAGTGGCGCCACTGGACCAACTGCTGTAGTTGATCTCACCGGCGAAAACCTTTATAAGCCCGTGTTCACTTTTTGGCTTCGGAAAGTTCTACGATATGAATCACCAACTGCTTACGAACTGGTTTGTTTGTGGCGTGCTAATGTGCGCGGTCCTTCTTAGTTGTTTTCTACAACCTTCCGGCGCCACGAATGAGAAGGCGACAGCAAACGGTCACTTCCGAATATCGATCCCTGGCGAACCTGCAAAAACCATCGACTTCAATGCTCAGCTGGGAATGGATGACTCGACGAGCGGCGAGATGATTTTTCGCGAGGTTGAGACACAAGCGCGGGCTGCCGCGGAAGAGGCGGTTAACGCTGAACCCGATAAGCCATTTTTCATTCGGGCCCAGTTCGATTGTCTTCTTGTCGATGGAAACAAAGCAGTGATGAGTGGCGGTGTAACGGAAGCCAGTGCCGATCGATATGTTGGACGTCGCATCGTCCTTGCAGTGGAGGACAACGGAAATGGTGACGTACCCGGTAAGCGTGACCGAATTACATGGGGCATTTACAGGACCATTCCGGCTGCGCAATCGACCGTAGATATCGATCGTCCGGACGAACCCGCAGGTCCAATGTCCTGGATAGCTAAAGACGCGGATCGAGATGATGATCCGGGAATCTTATCCAACACTCGTCAAGAAATAGGGTGCCGTACGTACCCGATTTCCTCGTTTACCTTCATCAGTGCGAACCAGGGAAAAGGCGAGATTCATGTCCGGAGCGTTGCTGGTCCGCAGGACTAGCCCCATCGAAAGAAGTAGTTTTTCTCCTTCGTGACAACACCTTGCGGTAACATCTCCCGAGACTAACGAGAAACGATCCGCAGGATGCCTACCTTATTCATAACTGGCGGCGCCGGGTTTATCGGGTCTGCCTTCATTAAACTTCTTCTCAAACAAAAACCGTCGTGTGAGATCGTCAACTACGATGCGTTGACCTACGCAGGAAACCTCGACAACCTGTCAAGCGTTGATACCGCGAGATATCGGTTTGTGCACGGCGACATCACGGATACTCGCGCAGTATTGGAAGCACTTCCGGAAGATTGCGACGCCATCATCAACTTCGCAGCGGAAAGTCACGTCGACCGGAGCATCAATTCCGCCGGAGAGTTTCTGCAGACAAACATCATTGGCACTCAGGTGTTGTTGGATGCTGCACGTGAACGTGCGGTCAAACGCTTCGTTCAAGTATCGACAGACGAAGTGATGGGAAGTTTGGTCGAGGATGAGACTTACTTCACTGAAGTTTCTCCCTTTGCACCGAATAGTCCGTACGCGGCTTCAAAAGCAGCTGCAGAACATCTTGTGCGTGCGGCACATCACACATTCGGGCTCGATACCATCACCACCCGTTGCGGTAATAACTACGGACCTTTTCAGTTTCCCGAAAAGTTCATGCCGCTCGCTTTGATCAATGCGATGAACGATGAGCCGATTCCCGTATACGGTGACGGTCAAAACGTACGCGACTGGATCTTCGTCGAAGATCACTGTCGAGCGATTCAACTAACTCTAGAAAAGGGAAAGGCGGGTGGCGTTTACAACATTGGTGCGCGCAACGAACGGCGAAACCTCGAAGTTGCAGAGTCGATACTCGATGCGCTCGGAAAGCCGCACTCGCTAATTAAGTTTGTGAAGGATCGACCCGGGCATGACCGGCGTTACGCAATCGATCCGACGGTAGCTGAAACTGAGTTGGGTTGGCGTCCGCTTGAAACGTGGCAATCAGGCCTTGAGAAAACAATTCGCTGGTATCGAGATAATTCGACTTGGATCGATCGCGCGCGCAGCGGCGCATATCGCGATTACTATAAGCGTCAATATGGCGCGGAGATTACATCGTAATTGAGAGTTCTCATCACAGGCGCAAAAGGACTCGTCGGCAACGCCCTCAACGAACACTGCGCAGCCGTCGGCGACGAAGTCTTAGCCTACGACCATTCGGCCCTTGATATCACTTCAGCAGATGCTGTTGGGCAGTGCATTCGTAGCGGGCGCCCTGACGTAGTGATCAATTGCGCAGCATGGACCGACGTTGACGGGTGCGAAACAGATCCACAGAGGGCCTACGCCGCAAACGCGTTTGGACCAGAGAATCTGGCGCGAGCGAGTCGTGACGTTGGAGCCGGATTTCTAACAATCTCAACTGACTACGTCTTCGATGGAAGGAAAGGAGCACCTTACACACAAAACGATACCCCGCATCCCATCAGTATTTATGGCGAAGCGAAGTTAGACGGAGAACGACGAGCGCAAGCTGAATACGCGCGCACCGTCATTGTTCGCACCGGCTTTATCTTCGGACTCGGTGGCAGAAACTTTTTGAGTCGCGTGGTGGATCTCGCACGTGGCGGTCAATCAGTATTCGCAATCTCAGATGCGACTGGAACTCCGACATATGCGCGAGATCTTGCCTCACGTTTACGTGAATTGGCTGTGCTGAACGCCGCCGGGATCTTCCACGTGGTGAATGCAGGCGATGGTGCGACTTATGAACAATTCTCCCGCGTCGCTTTGGAACTCGCTGGTCTCGATGACGCCATCCTCAAGGTGGTGTCCACTGCATCTCTGAAACGGCCTGCACCACGGCCGGCGGATTCCCGGCTCAAGTGTCTTTTATCGGCAGAGCTTGGCCTCGCGGAGTTACCGACGTGGGAAGACGGTCTTCGTCGCTTCATCGAAGAGTTGGGAACAACGGAACACACCGGGTCCCTGGCGCGCGTGACGAATTGACAGTGTCGTGCGAAATCCCCACAGATCTCCTACAAAAACCTCAGGAAAACGATCGAACATAACTTGCCTCGGGGCGAGTCTCTGTTATTATGCTATCCCCCAAAACTTTGTAGGTTGAGAGATTTCGAACGATATGCAAGATAACCGCCTGATGCCTGTGCCCGCTGTAGATCGCGCCATCGATCGACCGCTGACCGATTTGACGCAGGTCAAATCCTACGGGCCCGCTGCCAACGAACCGACGCAGCTCCGCGACTACCTATTCATAATCCTCAAACGGAAGTGGCTCATTCTCAGCCTATGTTTGGTGGTGACTTCGCTCGTTGCGGTGCAGATGTTCCGTCAACCATCAATCTACGAAGCTGAGGCGACGATTCGCATCGAGCAGCGCAAGAACAACGTTTTGCAGACGGACAAGTTCATAATTGGCGGACAACCCGATCCCAATTTTTGGGGAACACAACTAAAGCTACTTGAAAGCCCCGCCCTTGCACGTCAAGTCGTTCTGACCCTGGACCTACAACACAATCCAGACTTCGCGGGTAGTGGTGCATCGCAGGGTGGTTTCTTTTCGAAACTCAAGTCGCTTTTCTCGCGGGAAAAACCAAAACCAATCGTCTCACCCGCGACAGCGAGCGGTCTCGAGTTGGTGAGCGAAAGCAAATTGAAGGAACAGCCGTTATCGCCTCAGGAATTGGCCGCGTTGGAGCCGTATGAAGACGCGATTATCGGCAATGAGGATGTTAACGGAATCATTGGCACTAATCTGTTCACGATTAAATATCGCCACACAAATCCGGAGATGGCGCAAAAAGTCGCAAACACTCTTGCCGAAGTTTTCGCGTTCAATAACCTCGAGCGATCGACGTACGGTTCAAACACCGCGCAAGACTTGCTGTCGCGTCAAATCGCCTCGTTGCAAACAAAGATTCGCTACGATCAGGAACGACTATTCAATTACGCCCGTGAGCACAACGTGCCGTTGACGACTAGCGGTCAGAATGTAGATGACCAGCGGCTCGGGCAGCTGAGCACGCAACTGCTCGATGCGCAGAATAGTCGCAAAGCGGCACAGGCGATCTATCAAAGTGCAAAGACGGCCGATGATCCTTTTTCAGTTCCGGAAGTTCAAAAATCAGAACGTGTTAGGAACTTGCGCGAGCGCCTGTCTCAGTTGAAGGAACGACGCGACACGCTGTTGGTGATCTACACGCCTGAATGGCCCGAGGTGAAGAAACTCGACGCAGCGATCAAGCCCCTACAAGAAGAATTGAACAGGGCAGCGCAGGAAACAATCGGGGCGCTGAAGTCAGCCTACGAAGCTGCATTGGTTCACGAGCAGAGTGTTGAATCAATGTATGGCCAGCAGAAAGGTGTCACCACTCAACAAACACGCGCTTCAATTGAAATGGCGCAAATGACACAGGAGCTGGAGACAAACCGACAGTATCTCAACACGCTGACCCAACGACAGAAAGAGCTTCAAGTGTCGTCTGGCGATCGAGGCAACGAAGTTACGGTAGAAAACTACAGCCGGCTTGGCAAAGTAGTTGGACCAGCCCGTCTCAGAAACGTGATGATCGCTTTGGTGTTGTCGCTGGTGGCGGGTATCGGCCTCGCATTCCTGCTCGATTTCCTTGACGACACGGTTAAGTCAATAGACGACATTGATCGTTACATCCATCTACCCGCGCTCGCGATGATTCCAGCCGGTCGAAACGTTGGTCGACTCAAGAGTATCGCGTCAAACGCGCCGCCATCAGAGTCGACTGCGTTGGCAATGGTTGACGATGTGCGATCGCCGATCGCCGAGTCGTACAGACACTTGCGTACATCACTGCTCTTGTCGTCAGCCGGTCAGCCACCAAGAACGATACTCGTGACATCAAGTCAGCCTTCGGAGGGTAAAACCACGACGGCCATCAACACCGCATTCATGTTGGCCCAGACTGGTGCTGAGGTGTTAATTATCGATTGCGACCTGCGTCGCCCGCGACTGCACGCGCAGTTTGAATTGCCAAACGTTAAAGGCTTAACCACCTGGTTGTCTGGCGAAAAAGACCTCGACACTTTGATTCAATCGCATCCGAAGACTCCGCACTTGAAGATTTTGACTTCTGGTCCAGTGCCGCCGAATCCGGCTGAATTGTTGGGCTCGGAAGAGATGCGAAAACTTCTCGGTCTTTTGAGCGAACGATTCGCCCACATCATTATCGACTCTCCTCCGGCAATTTCATTCACCGATGCTTCGATCCTGTCAACGATGGTCGACGGTGTGATGCTTGTGGTCCACGGTGGCAGAAGCTCACGCGCAGTGGTGAAGAGAGCGAAACAGCAGCTGCTTGATGTGGGTGCTCACATCTTCGGCGTTGTCCTGAACAATGTGCGGGTTGAATCGCAAGACTACTATTACTCCGGCTATTACTCCCACTATTATTCGGATGGCGAGCAAGCATCAGGTGCATCCGCGGGAGAAACCGCATAAGTGACGGGGCGGGCACTCACCGCCTCCATCACTCAGGCGAGAGATCAATCCAGCAAAACGATGAAAGTTCCGCTATTGGATTTACAGGCGCAGTATGTCTCGCTGCAGGCAAATGTGCGCGCAGCAATTGCCCGTGTCTTCGAAACGCAGCTCTTCGTACTCGGTCCTGAAGTATCGGCGTTGGAAAAAGAGATCGCTGCCTACTGCAGAACAACAGAAGCAGTTGGTTGTGCCAGTGGCTCAGACGCTTTGTTGTTGGCGTTGATGGCCCTGGATGTTGGACCGGGCGACGAGGTAATAACAACCCCGTTCACTTTCTTTGCGACCGGAAGCGCAATCACGCGACTCGGTGCTCGCCCTGTGTTTGTCGATATCGACCCGGTTACCTACAACATCGACTCTGCAAAAATATCGGAAGCGATCACTTCACAGACTAATGCGATCATCCCGGTCCACATCTATGGCCAGTGTGCTGACATGGATGCTGTGCTTTCAATCGCGCAAGAGAAGAACGTGCCCGTGATTGAAGACGCGGCACAGGCTATTGGTGCGGAAGATCGGGGGCGTCGTGCCGGATCGATGGGGCTCGCGGGATGTTTCAGTTTTTATCCGACGAAGAATCTTGGGGGCGCAGGCGATGGCGGATTAGTAACTACGAATAATGCCAATTTTGCGGCGCGGTTAAAGAGATTGCGTACGCACGGCGGCCACAACGAATACGAGCATGAAGAAGTTGGCATAAACAGCCGGCTCGACGCGTTGCAGGCAGCGGTGTTGCGCGTTAAGTTGCCGCATCTCGATGAATGGTCCAACGCGCGTGCGCAGAGAGCCGCAATCTATTCTGAACTGCTGGAGCAGGCGGATCTAAGTTTCTCTTTGCAAACACCGGTGGTGCGACCAAACAAGCGCCACATCTTCCACCAGTATGTAGTGCGTGTGCCGCAACATCGCGATGCGCTTTCTGAGCACCTGAGGAGTCACGAAATCGGAACAAAAGTTTACTATCCGATTCCCCTTCATCTTCAGCAGTGTTTCAAGTTCCTCGGTTACAAGCAGGGAGAATACCCCGAGGCTGAGCGGGCGGCTCTCGAGACGATGGCATTGCCCATGTTTCCGGAAATCACCGACGCGCAGCAGGAATATGTGGTGAAGACAATTCAGGACTTTAAACCGTAGCCTCATCATGCCGCCAAAGCTCACCATCGTTACTCCATCGTTCAATCAAGGACGATTTCTTGAAGAGACGATTCAGTCTGTACTCAACCAAGGATACGAACCGCTGGAGTACATCATCATCGATGGCGGCAGCACGGATGAAAGTGTCGACATAATCAAGCGCTACGAGAAACACCTCACTTACTGGGTCAGCGAAAAGGATCGAGGCCAGGTGCACGCAATCAACAAAGGACTTGAGCGTGCGACCGGCGACATTTTTGCTTTCATCAACAGCGACGACGTATATCTCCCCGGTTCTTTCAATGCCGCCATCGATCATTTCGTGCGTCATCCAAAGTCGGAATGGGTTTGCGGCGATACAGTGATGTTTGGCACGGGCCACGAGACGCGCGTGATTCATTCCGTCGTCCCGCAGTCGGCCGCACACTGTTTGTGTTGGTCCTACAAAGCCCCCCAGCCGGGCCATTTTTGGAAAACCGAAATTGTGAGATCGGGTTTCGAGGAGCGTTGGAATTACGACTTTGATCACGATCTTTACGTACGGCTGCTGCTCGAAGGCCACACCTGCGACTACATACCCATACCGATCGCTGCTTATCGTTTGCATGAGGTAAGCAAGACTGTCGCTGAAGGTCACAGGCAGATCGAGGAGTTTGACCATCTCGCTGAACATTACGAACGGCAACTTCACGGCGCTGATAAACGCTGGTGTCGTTCAACGAGATATCTTCGTCTGTCGTATGCGGCAAGTGAAGCAGGGCGACGTGGTGAGGGCGCCCGCTGGTTAGTCAAAGCGTTGGCGGTTTATCCCGAAGGTCTGAAGATGCGACCCTTTTGGGGGTGTTTGCGGCGACTCACCATATCCGGCGGGAACATGTAAGTACAGTGTTCGAAATAAGCGCGATCGGCAATCCACTTCCCGACCGGCCTGGGAATGATCTCGCTGGTGCTTGATTGGGAAATCCAAAAGCTAGTCTAGTCGCCAGATCAAGGTCCGTGGTGTCTCCGCTTGCAATCACTCCCCCGTCTACTCTATTTTCAACATTCCTATCGCATCACTTCATTTCATTAACACAGGGAGAATTACTCTAGATGACAGAGCAAGTTAGAGTTTTGGTAACTGGCGCGGGTGGGTTCATTGGGCACCATTTGACCAACTACCTCGTTGACCGCGGTTACTGGGTTCGCGGCGTTGATATTAAAGAACCGGAGTATGAACCAACGAGAGCTCAAGAGTTCTTACTGGCGGATCTCAGCCAGGCCGACAATTGTTTGAAGGCGACGCACGGTATAGATCAAGTCTACGGTCTAGCGGCTAACATGGGCGGCATCGGTTTTATCGAAAACAACAAAGCCGTCATCGTCCGCGATAATACCTTCATCAATCTCCACACGATTGAAGCTGCGCGGATCAATAGCGTAAAGCGATACCTCTACACTTCCAGCGCGTGCATCTATCCGGGTTACAAACAAAAAGAGACTGACGTTACTCCTTTGAAAGAGTCGGACGCCTATCCAGCAGACGCCGAAGATGGATACGGGTGGGAGAAACTCTACATGGAAAGAGTTTGCCGCCACTATACCGAAGACTTTGGTCTCGACACGCGCGTCGTTCGGTTTCATAACATCTTTGGACCACTCGGAACATACGATGGTGGTCGCGAAAAATCTCCGGCTGCTATCTGTCGCAAGATCGCGCTCGCCAGCGACGGTGATGATATTGAAGTGTGGGGCGATGGCGAACAGACACGCTCCTACTGCTACATCGACGACTGTGTCGAAGGCATCTATCGACTAATGCAGAGCGATCATCGCGAGCCGATCAACCTCGGCCAGGATCGAATGATCTCCATCAACGAGTTGGTTGACATGGTTGCGAACATTGCCGGCAAGCGAATTGGCAAGCAATACGATCTCACAAAACCCCAGGGCGTAAGAGGTCGAAACAGCGACAACACCCGTCTGCGTGAAGTACTTCATTGGGAGCCGACAATCTCCCTTGAGGACGGACTCGAACGCACATATCACTGGATCGCCGGCGAACTCGAGAAGACAGTAAAGCCACTCGAGGCACGCGCGCTGAGTTAATCCGGTTCCTCTCCGTGCAACCTCAATGTTCTCCGTGTCTCTGTGGTGGGTCAGATTGTTAAGAGAATCCACCACCAGAGACACAAAGGACACAGAGATCGCAAAGAGAAAACCGCAAGTATCAATCCGATTTAGTTCTCCAGACAAAGGTGACTACAGCAACAACCAAACGCCGCTCTTATCGCGTTGAGAAAGAGTTTGGACTGATCGTTGGTGGTGTGCTGGTTTTGTTTTCGGCGTGGTGGTTGTACCGAGGTAAGTTCGCGACTGCCATACAAATCACTTTGCCCCTCGGTAGTTTGCTTGTTCTACTCGGGCTTTTTTGGCCGAGATCGTTGGTTCTTCCCAATCGCGCCTGGATGGCGCTCGCGAGTGTTCTGTCATACATCTCGACTCGGATCATCCTGGCCATCGTGTTCTTCCTGATCCTGACCCCAATCGGATTAATCAAGAGAGCAATGGGATGGGATCCTCTGCGCCGGCGAGCACAAAAAGAGTCCTCTTACTGGCAATCATACCCGGAACGCCAACGCGATCTACGACACTACGAGAAGATGTACTGAGTCGATGTCGAAACTAATAGTCGTCCGCGAACTCTGGCAGTTCATGCGCGAGAACAAAAAGTTTTGGCTGGCGCCAATCGTGATCACGCTTGTTCTCGTCGGGTTGTTATTGATAGTTGCCAAGAGCTCCGCGATCGCTCCGTTCATCTACACTCTCTTCTAACAAGGCTGGTAACTGCACTCAGGTGGTAAGCATTCTTGGAATATCGGCGTTCTATCACGATTCCGCGGCTTGCCTGGTAGTCGACGGCGACATCTTCGCCGCAGCACAGGAAGAACGCTTCAGCCGCATCAAGCACGATTACCGATTTCCGACTGCAGCCGCACGCTACTGCCTGAAAGAAGCGAATCTCTCCGTCGAGGATCTTAATTACGTCGCTTTCTACGACAAGCCGCTGCTGAAATTCGATCGTCTTCTCGAAACGTACCTCGACTACTCACCTTCCGGTTTCAGTTCATTCCTCAAATCGATGCCGCTCTGGATACGGGAGAAGCTTTGGATGCCTGACCTTATCAGAACTGAATTAGCAAAGGTCGACGGAGCCGAAGACGACCGCGACGCGAAGAAGCGAGGCAAACGATTCCAGTGGAAACTTCTGTTTGGCGATCATCACGAGAGCCACGCTGCCAGCGCCTTCTATCCTTCACCATTCGAACATGCCGCTATCCTTACGATCGATGGTGTCGGTGAATGGGCCACGAGCTCCATAGGGACAGGCAAGGGTCACGAGATAACGCTCCTCAAAGAACTTCGTTATCCCGACAGCCTCGGTCTCTTGTACAGTGCGTTCACGTATTACACCGGCTTCAAGGTGAACAGCGGTGAATACAAAGTGATGGGCCTGGCGCCCTATGGTGAACCAACATTTGTAGCTGCTATCAAAGACAAACTGCTCGACATTCGTGACGACGGCAGCATTCGAATGAACCACGAATACTTCAGCTACTCGCAGGGCCTCCGAATGACCAATGGCGCGTTTGACAAGATCTTTGGTGGACCACCGCGTAAGCCCGAGTCGAAGCTGTCGCAGCGCGAAATGGATCTAGCTCGCAGCATCCAGGTAATCACTGAAGAAGTGATGTTGAAGATGGCGCGTTACACTTACGATGTAACGGGTGAGAAGCGTTTGTGCATGGCGGGCGGTGTTGCCTTGAACTGCGTCGCGAATGGGCGACTTCTTAAAGAGTTACCGTTTGAAGATATCTGGATTCAGCCGGCTGCCGGTGATGCGGGAGGTGCGCTCGGAATCGCCCTGGCAATCTGGCATCGATATCTCCGCAACGAACGAACAAGTCCGGAGAGTGCGGGGTGGTGGCAGTCGTCACGTTTTTCTAACAACGGTTCGTCTCCGTTTGCCGATAAGATGAAAGGCTCTTACCTTGGACCAAGAGACAGTGAGCAAGCGATCGAGTCGTTCCTGAGTTCTCACAGGCTACCGTATGAGAAATACTCGATTGAGGGCCTACCGGCGAAAGTCGCTGACCTCCTCGCCGGCGGTAAAGTCGTTGGACTTCACCAGGGGCGAATGGAGTTTGGTCCAAGAGCTTTGGGAGCTCGCAGCATTATCGGCGACGCACGATCTCCGCAAATGCAATCGCTGATGAATCTGAAAATCAAGTATCGTGAAAGCTTCAGGCCGTTTGCACCGAGTGTGCTGCGCGAGCACATGTCTGAATGGTTTGAGTTAGACACTGATACTCCCTACATGCTTTTCGTGGCAGATGTTGTGAAAGACAAGCGGCGCCAGATGAGCGAAACTGAAAAGGCTTTGTGGGGTATCGATAAACTAAATGTCCCGCGCTCCGAGATACCAGCAGTGACGCACGTCGACTATTCAGCGCGAATACAATCAGTGCGTAAAGAAACGAATCCGTTGTACTGGGAAATCATCGAGGCGTTCAGAAGAAAGACCGGCTGCCCCGTGATCGTAAACACGAGCTTTAATGTCAGAGGCGAGCCAATTGTCTGTACACCCGAAGACAGCTATCGCTGCTTCATGAGAACTGAGATGGATTACCTGGTGCTCGAGACGTGTGTTCTCGATAAAAAAAACCAACCGCCGTTCAGTGAAAAGAATGACTGGCGATCAGAATTCAAACTTGATTAGTTTGGACTGCCGTTCCCGTCAATTGCGCGCCAAAATCTAAACAAGTAGCCGAATGAAAATTACTGTAGCCGTACCGGTTCGAAATGAAGCCGACAACATCGGAGATTTAGTTCGCCGATTGCTGACACAAACCCGACCTCCGGACGAGATTGTGATTGTGGACGGAGGCTCGACGGATTCTACCGCAGACATTGTTACTGACTTCATTAACAAGGGCGCAGCAGTAAAGTTGATCCGCGCAGGCCAGGCCTTGCCGGGGCGCGGTCGTAATCTGGGAGCGGCAGCAGCAAACAGTGAATGGCTTGCGTTCATCGATGCCGGGATTGAGCCGGCAGCGGATTGGCTCGAGATATTGGCTGCATCTGTTGACGAAGACAATGCCGCTGATGTGGTTTACGGTGGATGTGAGGCGATTACGGATTCTTTCTTCACAGAGTGTGCAGCAATAGCCTATCTGTTTCCTCCAGTGCGTAAGGAAGGAATCATCGCGCGGCGTCGCTTCATTGCATCATCTTTAATGAAGAAGAGCGTTTGGCTTTCGGTTGGAGGATTTCCGGAAGACCTGCGTTCAGCAGAAGACCACGTGTTCATGAATCGGATCGACAGTGCGGGTTTCAAACAAGTCTATGAACCGCGTGCAATAGTTCGGTGGCACCTGAGACCGACATTCGGTACTACGTTCGCGAGGTTTGTCGTATATGCACGAAATAACCTGCGTGCCGGATTATGGCGAGATTGGCAGGCGAGAATCTTCCTTCGCTACTTCGTGCTTGTTGCGATCGCCGCTGTGCTACTGGTGCTGGCACCCACCCTGATCTGGGTGCCGTTCGCATTATGGTTATTAATGCTTGTGCTTCGCGGTCTCGTTGCAATTAGACGCAACCGCATTACCTATCCTGCAAAGCTCGGCCGCAACTTGAAGCGGTTAATGTTGTTGATTCCACTGATTGCGACGATTGACGCAGCGGCATTTCTCGGAAGCATCCACTGGCTCTGCATGGATTGGCGTCGCCGACCACGAAGCATTGCCCTGGAGGCGGATAATGGGGCTTGAAGGCCGCCGGGTTTTGTTCATCTCTTACAACGGGATGCTCGAACCGTTGGGCCAGACTCAGGTGATCGCGTATTTGCGCGAGCTGGCCAAGCGGGGTATCAAGTTTACGTTGCTTAGTTTTGAGAAAGCAGAAGCATTCACTGCGGAGGGACGGAAGTTTTCGAACGATCTCAAGCGTGAGTTAGCAACCCAAAACATCGAATGGCATTGGCTGAGGTATCATCGTACACCGTCATTGCCAGCGACGCTGTTTGATGTCTATGCGGGGATTCGATACGCGAGTCGGCTAGTGCGCGAGAACAAGATTGAGATGGTCCACGCTCGCGGACACATCCCGGCAACAATCGCAGTCGCGCTGAAGCGAAAGTTCGGAATCAAAATGATCTTTGATCTGCGTGGATTGATGGCGGAAGAATACGTCGACGCGAATCACTGGCCGGAGGGTGGTCTTCGTTATCGTGTGACGAAGACTGCCGAGCGACGCATTTTTGCCGCAACTGACGCCGTGGTTACTCTCACTGATCGGATTTGGCCTATCATACAAGCCTGGAACGGATTGCGCGGCCGGAATGTTCATCATGCAGTAATCCCATGCTGCGTCGATCTTTCGCTGTTCAGAATCAATGAAACTGAGCGTACGCGGCGACGAGCTGAGTTGGGTTTAGACGATCGTCTTGTCCTTGTTTATAGCGGCTCGTTGGACGGGTGGTATTTGACGGAACAAATGGCGGACTTCTTTGCGCGCGTTGTTCAAAAAAGACCTGATGCGCACCTGCTTTGGCTGACCAACGGCTCGCCTGAGAGAGTTCGACAGTTGATGGCCGCCCGGAGCATTGATGAGAGTTCCTTCACGATCCGGTCAGTTGCGGCGGCCGAAGTTTCGTCTTATCTTGCGGCAGGTGATTTTGGTTTGTCCTTTATCAAACGCTGCTTTTCAAAGCTCGCGTCTTCGCCCACTAAAAACGGTGAGTACCTGGCGGTTGGCTTGCCCCTGGTGATAAATGCCGGCATTGGTGACTCGGATGCATTGGTCAGGGAGTGGCAAGCAGGCGTGCTAATCGACGAACTAGATGAGTCGGGTTTTGATAAGGCGTATGCGGAGATGGAAACGCTGCTGGACGATCGGGAAGCCAGATCCAAAGCTCGTGCTGTGGCGGAGAGGCTTTTCGCACTCGATGTTGTCGGTGGTAAGCGTTACGCGCAGTTATACGAACAAGTGTTGAATGGGTGAATGAGTGTCAGTTAAGGAAAAACTTCTGGAAACGTTGCGTTGCCCTGCATGTGAGGCTCGAGTTACCGAAGCCGGCACTGAGCTATCGTGTGTTTCGTGCGGAACGACATTCCCGGTGATCAATGGGGTTCCGCGGATGCTGTTGCCGACGCTGCGAGCCGCGTTATTCGACGACGTGAGCGCCAGCGGACATGATGCCAAGCAAGTCAAGACAGCGTTGAGTTTTGGTTACGAATGGCAGCGCTTCCCGGAAATGTATGCGCATTGGGAGAAACAATTTCTCGACTACATGCAGCCGCACGGTGCAAGCTTCTTCAAGGGAAAGAAGATACTCGATGCCGGCTGTGGCAATGGACGATTTGCGTATTACGCGGCTAAGTATGGGGCTGAAGTGTGGGCAATAGATCTTGGTCCGGCTATCGAAGTGGCGCGTAACAATACAAAGGAAGAGGGAGTCGAGGTCATTCAAGCGGATCTTCACAATCCGCCATTCGCGCCAGAGAGTTTCGACTTCATTTATTCAATCGGTGTGTTGCATCACTTGCCTGATCCGGAGCAAGCATTTCATAACCTTGTCCGGTATTTAAAGCCAGGTGGCGATATCCAAATCTATCTGTACTGGCAACCGGAACGACGGCCAGTGAAAGCGCTTTTGCTGGGTGCGGTATCGCTGGGTCGAATCATCACGACACGACTTCCTTATCCACTCGTTTACGCCTTAGCGTATCCATTGGCACTCATCGCTTTTATCTTTCTCGTCTGGCCGTATCGATTAATTCGGTCCATTAAGCCGTTGAAGCGGTTTGCGGAACAACTGCCAATGAAGCAATACGCTGATTTGCCGTTCCGCGTTTGCGTCAATGATCAGCTCGATCGGTTTTCTGCTCCGATTGAGTTTCGCTACCGAAAAGCCGAAGTTGAGGAACTGCTTTCCCGTGCCTCTTTGGAATCGATCAGCGTAGCATCTAATTACGGTTGGGTCGGAACAGGAAAGAAAACCAACTCGACCCTCGATCGGCCCCTTGCCACTACTGCTCCAGCGTCGGTTTCAAGACGGCCAGCGACAAAAAATATTCGGGTGCTGGCATTGGTTCCGAACCTGTACGACACGTCGCCAGGTCAGAGATATCGGCTTGAGCAGTGGTCGCCAATCCTTCAGGAACGCGGCGTAGAAATAACGTATGAACCGTTCGAAGATGAGCAGTTGCATTCGATGATCTATAAACCAGGACTGCTAGGAAAGAAGCTTAATCGCGTAAGTCGTGGGTTTCTTAGACGACTCGCTGCAATTCGCAAGGTGCGAGACTTTGACCTTGTATATGTATTCCGCGAAGCAGCGTTGCTTGGTCCAGCCTTCTTTGAGCGATTGGTTTATCAGTCTGGCATTCCCATGGTGTTTGATTTTGACGATGCGATCTTCGTCTCATACCGCAGTCCGTCGAACGGTTACCTGAGTTACCTTAAATTCGCCGGCAAGACAAAAAGTATTTGTCGCATGGCTTCTCACGTGATGGTCGGGAATCCTTACCTGGCCGAATATGCGCGCCAGGTAAACAAAAACGTCACAGTTATTCCGACGACCATCGACACCGACAAGTATCGACCATTACCAAAACGGGAATCAGATGTACTCGTAATCGGGTGGACCGGTAGCTACAGCACAGTTCAGCACCTAAATACACTGCGAGGCGCGTTGCAAACGCTCGCAAAGCTGCACCCATATCGGCTACGCGTGATTGGCACACCGAGTTATGAGATCGAAGGCGTTGATGTTGAAGCATTGCAGTGGAAGTCAGACACAGAGCTGCAAGACCTTTCACATATCGACATTGGGGTAATGCCTTTGCCAAACGACGCCTGGAGTAAAGGTAAGTGCGGACTGAAGGCCTTGCAGTTTATGGCACTCGGCATTCCGACTATCTGTTCGCCCGTTGGCGTCAACACGGACATCATTCAGGATAACGAAAACGGTTTGCTAGCCGACTCCGAAGATGAATGGGTTGAAAAGATGGGCCGGCTTCTCACGTCGCCCGAAATGAGGGTGCGGCTGGGAAATGCTGGTCGTGCCACGGTTGAAGAGAGGTACTCGGCGGTCACGCAGGCGCCCAGAGTTTATGAGATTTTCAGATCAGTGATGCGAAATGCAGATATGAAAGTAGAAGCTGCGTTGCCATCAGCTTCAGCGGCAACTCAGATCTGACTTTGCTGCGCTTGTTGCGCAACCTATACGAGAAAGAGGGATGACTGTTGGAAAAGGCTAACGTACTTGTTACCGGCGGCGCCGGATTTATCGGTTCTCACTTAGTTGAAGCACTTCTGGCAGCAGATTATCGCGTCCGCGTTCTCGATGCACTCGTTTCACAAGTGCATGGCGAGAACGCAAAGCCACTCTATCTCGATCCGAGAGCAGAGTTTATACAGGCAGATGTCTGCGATAGGGCAGCAGTAGACGCTGCTCTCAACGGGATCGATATCGTGTTTCATGAGGCGGCTGAGGTAGGCGTCGGTCAATCGATGTACGAGATCCAGCGATATGTTCGTGCAAATGACTACGGGACATCTGTCCTACTTGAATCGATAGTCGACCGACGTCCACAGATAAAGAAACTGGTGGTTGCATCATCGATGTCGATCTACGGTGAGGGTGCGTACTCCTGCTCCTCATGTGGCGATGTTTACCCGCAACTGCGTCCGACTCCGCAGCTGTTGGATCGTCGTTGGGATGTTGAATGTCCTGACTGTGGTAAACCGCTCTCACCAAAGGGGACTCCTGAAACAAAGCCGCTGTTTCCAACGTCCGTCTACGCCGTTACAAAACAGGACCAGGAACAGTTTTGTTTGATCGTTGGGCGTTCCTATAACATCCCGAGTGTCGCGCTGAGATACTTCAATGTTTATGGTCCACGGCAGGCGCTTTCGAATCCCTACACCGGTGTTTGCGCGATTTTCTCGGCGAGACTTTTGAACGGACACTCGCCATTAATATTTGAAGATGGGGAGCAAACGCGTGACTTCGTTCACGTGACTGATATTGCAAAAGCGAATCTCCTTGCGCTCGAAACTGATCGCGCGGATTATCAGGCGGTGAATGTAGGAACGGGCCGGGCTACGTCGGTGAAAGAAGTGTCGCGCTTATTGGCGGCAGGCCTCGGTCAGAACGTAGAACCTGAAATTGTCGCCAAGTATCGTGAAGGAGACATCAGACACTGCGTGGCAGATATTTCGCGCGCCCGCAGGTTGTTGGGATTCGAACCGGCCGTGACTCTGGAGCAGGGAATACCTGAGCTGCTTTCATGGGTCAAAGAACAGGCGGCGAAAGATCAGGTCGAACACGCAACAGCCGAACTTGAAAGCCGCCAGTTAGTTCGTTGATTGGATAACCAATGCGACGCACAAATCGACTCCGGCTTCTAACTCTGGGTGTGATCGCAATCTTTCCTTCGTTCCTCAAGAAACCTCTGTATCGATTGTGTTTTGGGTACCGGATCGGAAAACGAGTCCGGATTGGTTTCAGCGTGCTCGATGCCGCCCACTGCTCAATCGAGGATGACGTCACGATCGGCCACTTGAATCTCTTTACGCGGATTGAGTCACTAAGACTAGGAGATCACGTGCGCATTGGTCACTTGAATATCTTTCGTGGCGGCGACGAAGTGAATCTGGGCAGATACGCTGAAGTTATACGATTGAACGAGATCAATTCGATCCCGGATCCGGACGTTGTTAACAAAACCGATCCAACGTTTGTGCTTGGCGCGGGAAGCATCGTAACGACCGGCCACAAAATCGACTTCACCGATCGAGTTGAGATCGGTAGGCGGACCATCATCGGCGGTCGCAACTCCTCGATTTGGACACACAATCGCCAAAGAACCATGCCAATCTCGATCGGGTCGTTCGCCTATGTCGGTTCTGAAATACGAATGGCGCCCGGCAGTCAAATTCCATCACGATCAATAGTAGGCATCGGTTCGGTGATCACCTCAGCACTCGATAACGAAAACACGCTAATCGGTGGAGTGCCGGCGAAACCGATAAAGGAACTTAGCAACGACGATAGATTTTTAATCGAGCGAAAAACTCGCCTCGACCTTCCCGATGACATTTGAGTGTTTGTCGGCTGCACGGGCAACTAGTTAGACTATCCAAAGATGAACGCTGGACTAGCAGTTTTGTTACTTGGAATTTGTGGCGCCACCATGTTCCTGGCGCCGCAGGAAGCCCCGGGGGCGCTGGCTTTTTGTGCACTCTTTTCGCTGCCAACCATAATCATCCTTGCGCGCGGGAAAGAACGAGTATTCCTACTAAGATTGTTTGTTGCCGCGCTGATCGTTCGCCTCATCATCGGTATTGTTATCTACACCGGCCACATGCAGGAGTTCTTTGGTGGCGACGCCAACACTTACGACCTTTTTGGTCGTTCGTTGATTCAGGCATGGAATGGCGATGAGTTTCACCGGGCGACCTACGAGCGCTTCGTTCAATCAGGTGCGGGCGCATGGGGCATGATCTACCTGGTTGCGTGCGTCTATTCGTTGATAGGGCGAAACATGCTCGCCATTCAATTCATCAACGCGAGCGTTGGAGCCGGTACCGCTGCTGTCATTTTTCACATAGCGCAACGTCTTTTTAGTAACCGCCGCGTGTCCAGATGGGCTGCATACCTGACGGCGTTCTTTCCGTCGCTGATTCTATGGTCGTCACAGGGATTGAAAGACGGGTTGATCGTAATGGCGCTTGCGCTTTCGATACTTCTGACGTTGCAGCTAATGGAGAAGGTGACTTTTCGGCGAATGTTCATTCTGTCTAGTTGTCTCCTCGTCCTGATGAGTTTGCGTTTCTACATCTTCTACATGATGGCAGCGGCTGTCGTCGGAGCATTCATCATCGGCATGAAGGCTTCTAACGCGACAGCGTTTGTCCAACGCTTCATAGCTGTCATCCTGATCGGATTGGCGCTCACGTGGGTTGGAGTTTTACAGTCGGCAGGACAACAGTTCGATAAGTTCGCCAATCTGGATGCCGTGCAACGGAGTCGTTCTGACTTGGCACAAAGCGCCGACTCCGGATTTGGGAAGGATGTGGACGTAAGAACCACGGGAGGCGCATTGACGATCATTCCCATTGGTCTGGTTTATCTGTTGTTCGCTCCGTTTCCCTGGCAGCTTGCGTCGTTGCGGCAATCAATCGCGCTGCCCGAAATGATCGTCTGGTGGCTTGCCTTTCCATTGTTGATCATGGGTTTTTGGTACGCGATAAAACATCGGCTGCGGGAAATCTCTCCGATTCTTCTGTTCACTTCGATGCTGACCCTGGCGTATTCACTGTTTCAGGGAAACGTCGGAACAGCATACCGACAACGGTCGCAGTTGCTGGTGTTTTACTTCATCTTCGTCGCCGTCGGTGCGGTTTTGTTAAAGGAACGACAAGAAGATCGCGCGCGCGAAGCTTTGAAAGCAAAACAAGATCTCGCAGACTTGCAGGCTGCACGCATTCTCGCGCGACGACGCGCACCTGAATCTCAACCAACGACTTAGTCATTCACATCTCGAGCGCCACGCTCAATGACGGGAGACGTCGCTGTTGTCGATCCATAGTTGGCGCACGCAGCCATTACGACGTCTGCTTCTAATCGCAGCTCTCCTGCACATCATCCTCGCGATCACTATAACTGTCGTCGGTAAAGCGCGGCTGCTGCCCAATACTTTCGACGCGAACGGTGTCGGCGTCGCGTTTGCACTCGATTCCGTAAGTTATCGTGAGCAAGCGTTGTACATGGCAAGTCAACTTCGAGAAGGGCGTGTACGCGACTGGATCAACTATCGTGCGAAGCTTGCTACGTTTCACGCCCGTGTTTATTCCATTTCGTACGCGCTGCTGGGTTGGCTGCTCGGCGAAGGAATCCTGGCGCTGGAGCCCGTCAATCTTTTCTACTACCTCACGATGCTTGTGCTGACGTATTTGATCGGTGCGTCTGCGTTTTCCCCGAGCATTGGTAGACTCGCAGCTATTGCGATTGGACTGTGGCCATCTCTGCTGATGTTCACGACTCAGCTGCTGCGCGATCCGATGTACATTTGCTGCTTCCTGCTGCTGGTTTGGATCCTCATTGCTTGTATCAAAGGACTGAGCTCCTGGAGGGGAGTCGGTATTTACATTGCTGCTGGAATCGCCGCACTCTCGTTAGTGCTTTTGGCCCGTGCGGCCATGTGGGAGATTGTGTTGCTTACGGTCCTGTTGGCTGCGGGTATTTGTTTCTTCTCCCAGACGCGCGCGCGTCGATTGGACTTACGAACTTCAGTGGCGGTGCTGCTCTTGTGCGTCGCTGTGTTCTTGTTACCGAGAGTGATGTCAGGCGGCAGAGTGGTAGATCGTTATGAACAAGCTGTTGCTAGAAACCCTGCGCTTGACGTCACGCCAAACAACGGTTCGCCGTGGTCAAAGATGGCAACGCAAATCGGTTGGGCCAGGCACGTGTTCATTGTTGCTTATCCTGGCTCCGGCTCAAATCTTGATGCAGATGTGGAACTGCGAACTGCTGGTGACATCGTGAGGTATCTGCCACGGGCTTTGGAGCTTGGTTTGTTAGCTCCTTTTCCGTCGATGTGGTTTGCCCCAGGCGCGAAAGTCGGATTGAGCGGCCGGCTCGTCATTGGTGCAGAGATGGTTGCGCTTTACGCAATGTTAGTCCTGAGCGTAGCAACTGTGGTCCGCGAACGACGACGACTACTGGTGTGGTTTCTGTTCGTGACATCGGTGTTAGCGTGCACGAGCCTCGCGCTCGTAGTTGTTAATGCCGGCGCTCTTTACCGCCTGAGGTATCCCTATTTCATTCCAATCATCTTGCTCGGCCTGTGTGAACTGGAAGGATTGATTACGAAGCGCAGGCCACTACTGCAGGAATCCGCGATCTCTTAGAAACTGAATAATCGTCTGTGCATTTTGTTCAGCGGATTGTTGGAGAGTGTTTAGTGTTACCTCCGGTTTCAGTGGCGGCTCGTATGGATCGTCGATGCCAGTGAAGTTCTTGATCTCGCCGCGCCTCGCCTTACGATACATTCCTTTTGTATCTCGCCGCTCGCATTCGGCAATAGGAGTGTCGACAAAGACCTCGATGAAGTTGTCGCCGCCAATCATGTTTCGAACATCGTTGCGCGTTGCGCGATACGGACTAACAGCGGCGCACACGACGGCGCCGCGATGACGGACAATTTCGGCAGCGACGAAGCCGATGCGACGAATGTTTAAGTCGCGATCATCTTTAGTGAAACCGAGACCCCGCGAGAGATGAGTTCTCACCACGTCTCCATCCAGCACTGTTACCTGGCGGCCGTGTTCCTGTAAACGCGTCGTCAGGATCTCCGCTGTCGTCGACTTACCTGCCGCACTCAGGCCGGTAAACCAGACACAGAAACCCTGCTTGTGACGCGGCGGATGCTTTTCAGCTATGACATCCGCCACTTCTTTGCGTGCGAACCATGATGGAAGATCTTTGCCACCATCGAAGTACCACTGCCGGCCTTCGCTTCCGGAGATTTTTGTCGCACGTTCGTCATCAGTAAGTGTCCGGACATCCGCATAACGATCCTGATCCTTGAGGTAAACAAACTCTCCGAAGTTGAGTGGCTTTACTCCGAGCTCGTCTTGAAAACGTTGGACCAATTCCTGCGCCGCATATGGCGAATAGAATGGTTTACCGTTCGAGTCATTACCCGGGCTCGCGTGATCACGACCAATGATCATGTGGTTCGCACCGTAGTTCCTCCTGATGAGCGCGTGCCAGAGCGCTTCTTTTGGACCAGCTAAACGCATAGCCAGCGGAAGCAACGCGAGCAGAATTCGATCAGCTTCGTAGTAGTTTTCCGCGAGTGCTTTGTAACTTCTGACACGTGTGAAGTGATCGATGTCTCCTGGCTTTGTCATGCCCACTACGGGATGAAGTAACAAAACCCCGTCAACATCCTGGATCGCTTGCTTTGTCATTTCTTCATGGGCGCGATGCAGGGGGTTCCTCGTTTGGAAGGCGACGACGTTGTTGCAGCCAATTTCTTCGAGGCGTTCCCGAGTTTGCGACGGGGTCAGCCGCAAATCTTTGAAGTCGTAATGAGACGGCATCTGCAAGACCTGAAGAGCGCCGGAGACAAATCGATTTCCCCAGCCATGCATTTCGGCAATCAGCGGGTGTCGCAAGTCGTCGGTGCCAAACACCGCATGAGCTGTCTCTCGTAAATTCCACTCGTAAATTTCTTCGACCGTCATCGTAGCGATGATCTCGTTGCGTGCATCCCGAAGTGAGAGTTCGGTTCCGAGTCGCACCTGAGTGTTGTTTGATACCGGGAGTGTGATTGGAATCGGAAACAGCTGACCATTGGCCAAACGCATCTCGCCGAGTACTCGCGCATAATCTGCCGAGCTCATGAACCGATCGAGTGGGCTAAACGCACCAGTCGCGAGTAATTCGAGATCACACAGAGAGCGCTCCGACAGCTGCAGCCCTGACAGTTCTTTCGCACGCGCTAGCAACTCGGTACGCGTTTCGGCCGGAGCAATTAGATCGACTAAGCGACCGCCATTCGGAGATATGATTCGGTTAGAGATGATTTTGGACACGTGAATGAAGGTGCATTAAGAAGGTGATTGGGGCGTGATCTTAACACAACCGGCAATCGGGTAAGGTTAGACCGGATTACAGTATTCCGGGATAAATATCGACCCACCGTTTCTCTTCAATCATGAAATCCTGAAATCCTGTCGAAATGCTTCCGGTTGCCTTTTTGGACAGGCTCGCGTTGGTTCGTTAGAATCGACCTGTTTCTAAGATCCCAGCTCTCCTTCGAGATTCGTAAATGTGTGGCATAGTCGGAATAGTTCGTAGCGACGGTAACGCAGTCGATCAAGCGCTCTTGACGCGCATGTGCACCGCCATCCGTCATCGTGGCCCAGACGACGATGGTTTCTATTTCAATGGCCCGGCCGGGCTCGGGATGCGCCGTCTTTCCATCATCGACGTCGCCGGCGGTCATCAGCCAATTCACAATCAGGATCGAACCGCCTGGATCGTCTACAACGGCGAGATCTACAACTATCTCGAACTGCGAGAGAAGCTCGAGAAACTCGGTCACAAGTTCTACACCAACAGCGACACCGAAGCCATCGTCCATGCTTACGACGAATACGGCGCCGATTGTCCAAAGCATCTGCGAGGGATGTTTGCGTTCGCGATTTGGGATGAACGAACACAGGAACTGCTGCTGGCCCGCGATCGCGTCGGGAAGAAACCGTTGTTATATGCGCAGGTGAATGGTCAGTTAGTTTTCGGTTCAGAGTTCATGGCGCTACTACAACACCCGGACGTCAGTCGTGAAGTGGACCCACATGCGATCGATCAGTATCTATCGTTCATGTGCGTGCCGGCGCCCCTGACCGCGTATAAGTCGATTAGAAAACTAGAACCGGGACATACACTTCGTTGGCGCAAAGGTGATATCAAGACGGAGCGCTACTGGCTGCCGGACTTTTCAAACAAGTTAAAGATCAGCGAAGAAGAAGCTGGCGAACGGACAATCGACATTCTGCGCGAAGCTGTCCGCATTCGGTTGATGTCAGAAGTACCATTGGGGGCTTTCTTATCCGGTGGTATTGATTCAAGCGCGGTGGTCGCGTTGATGAGCCAGGAATCGTCCGAACGCGTGAAGACGTTTTCGATCGGATTTGAAGAACAGGACTTCAGCGAACTTCATCACGCGCGGCGGGTCGCCGAACATATCGGCGCGGACCATCACGAATTCATCGTGAAGCCTGATGCTCTCGAGGTTTTGCCGATTCTCGTCGAACACTACGGCGAGCCTTACGCTGACTCGTCCGCTGTTCCGACCTATTACGTCTCACGCGAAACTCGCAAACACGTAACCGTTGCGCTCAACGGCGATGGAGGTGACGAGTCGTTCGCCGGTTACGAGCGATACATCGCAATGACGTTCACTGAGCAATATCGCAAAGTTCCTGCTCCTATTCGTGAATCGTTGATAAAAAATGCGGTGAATCTGATTCCGACTTCAACAACAACGAGAAGCAGAGTCGCCTCTGCAAAACGCATGCTTTCGGCGGTGTCGTTGCCCAGGGTCAATCGGTACATGCATTGGACGAGTGCCATCAATGAGCAGCTGAAGGCCGAATTGTATTCTGATTCATTCCGCCTTGAGACGGCGAATGCGAATGCCACGGGTGTTCTGGACGAATGGTTCAAGCGTGCGAATGGTGCATCGATCGTCGATACCGCATTGCTCGCTGATTTGATGACATATCTGCCGAACGACCTGCTCGTGAAGGTGGACATTGCAAGCATGGCAGTTTCACTTGAAGCCAGGTCTCCGTTCCTGGACCATCATGTGATCGAATTTGCTGCGAGCTTGCCGCCTGAGCTGAAGCTTCGACGATTAACAACGAAGTATCTCCTGAAACGTGTGCTTCGACAGTTGCTGCCCAAAGAGAATCTCGATCGGCGCAAGATGGGATTTGGTGTACCCATCAATCACTGGTTCCGCGGCAAGCTGCAACCCTTCCTGCGTGAAGTAGTTTTGTCAGAAAAAGCTATCCGCCGCGGAATGTTCCAGCGGCAAACTGTGGAACGATTGATCGACGACCATACGCGCGGCGTCCGCAACTATGCTCACCAATTGTGGACGTTGATGATGCTCGAACTCTGGTTCCAAAGATTCATTGATTAAGACTGCCGCTAACGCTGCATGATCGCAAAAATCAGTTCAGACATTGATCCGCGTGAATTTGCGACCGACCGTCGCCCTCGTTCGTGTCCAGCGTGCGAGTCTGTATCCGCAAACCAAATAGGAGACAAGCGCGGATTCGACTGGCTGCGCTGTCTCGACTGCGGCACTCTCTACGTATCAACTCTGCCGACCGCTGCGTCGAGGATGCATTATGAAACCGGCGTCTACTACAACGATGAGAATCTTGATGTTCCGGGTTTTGTCACCAGCCGGCTCAAAGAGATCGTCAAATCGTTTGCGCGTTATCGCCAAACAAACAGACTTCTCGATGTGGGTTGTGGTGCAGGCACGCTTCTGAATGTAGCCAACCAGGCAGGATGGAATGCCGAAGGTGTCGAGCTATCGGTTCCGACCGTCGACATTCTCCGGAAGCAGGGTCTGACTGTCTTCCCTGGTGAACTCGCGCAGGCAAAGTTTCCCGAGGCGCACTTTGATGTCGTGACAGCAGCCGAATTGATCGAACACGTACCTGACCCTTCCTCTTTGATAGCGGAGGTCTCACGTGTTCTACGACCCGGTGGAGTCTTTTGGGCCACAACGCCGCATTCGCATGGAGCATCGGGACGCATTTTGAAATTGAAATGGAGCATCGTTTCACCGCCCGAACACCTGCATCTTTTTTCTGTTCGGGGGATGGCGGCCCTGTTAGCTCGTCACGGGTTTCAACGAGTCAAGGTGAAAACGGAGGGACTTACCGCTGGTGAGTTGATGGGAGCTTTTCGATCGCGCGCGCAAGAGGGCGGTCGCGCTGAGGTATCCAATGGTCATCAACGAGTTCAGTCTGACTACAAGTTGAACGAAACATTGCTGCTGAACCGGCGCCGCAGAATGATCAAGAATGCGGCGAACAGAGTTTTGCGAGCGAGCAGAACTGGAGATTTCTTAAAAGTTTGGGCCGAAAGATAGCTAAGGAGGATCGCGAGTGAAAGGAGTTGTCCTTGCAGGTGGACTGGGATCGCGTTTGCGACCACTCACTTCCATCACAAACAAACACCTCTTACCTGTTTACGATCGACCGATGATCTATTATCCCATTCAGTCGTTGGTAAATGCGGGTATCACCGACATAATGATCGTGACTGGCGGTAACTCGGCGGGCGACTTTCTGCGGTTGTTGGGTAACGGCAAAGCGTTCGGCCTGAAGCATCTCAACTACGCTTACCAGGAAGGCGAAGGCGGAATCGCTGAAGCACTCTCGTTAGTCGAACACTTTGCGGCTGGTGATCCCGTCTGTGTTGTGCTGGGCGACAACATTATTGAAGGCAACATACGCTCAGCCGTCCGTGCATATCGTCATCAGGGACGCGGCGCCAAGATCTTGCTCAAGAGGGTTTCTGATCCAGCTCGTTTCGGAGTCCCGGAATTGAACGGACGTGAAGTGGTGCGTATCGACGAGAAGCCCACCGATCCGAAGTCGGACTATGCGGTGATTGGCATTTACATGTACGACGGCGAGGTTTACGACATCATACGCACCTTGAAACCTTCCGGCCGTGGTGAGCTTGAAATCACCGACGTCAACAATGCTTACATCGATCGCGGAGAGATGACGTGGGAAGAGTTAGAAGGCTGGTGGACTGACGCAGGAACTTTCGAGAGTTTGCTACGGGCTTCGAATCTTGTGGCGGAGACCGGAGCGAATAAAATTGAATCCCCGGGAGAGATTTCTGTGGGGGTTCGCTAAAGCAGCCAAAGCAGATCCACCGATTTCCACCGATTACACAGAAAGAAAGCGAAGTTGAGTGGTTGATCCCTGCTGGGACGGTGGGGTCTGATCATTCAACTTCGCTTTTTAGCGAGTAACCTGTTGTAGTCGGTGGAAATCGGTGGATCTGCTTTGGATCGGTTAGAATCGCGCTTCGCTCGATGGCTTCAACAAATAAGACAAAAGTCGTACGCGTAATCGCTCGCCTCAACGTCGGCGGGCCGGCGAAGCACGTTGTGTGGCTCACCGAAGGTCTTCAGAATTCGTCGATTGAAACACTGCTCGTCGCCGGAACTGTTCCCGAAGGTGAAGAAGACATGGGTTACTTCGCCGACGAGATGGGTATCACACCTCACTACATCCGCGAGATGAGTCGTGAAATTTCACTGAAGGATGCAGTGACAGTCTGGAAATTGTTTCGTCTGTTTCGGCGCGAACGCCCGGATATCATTCACACGCACACCGCTAAAGCAGGAACGGTCGGACGAGTGGCCGGCTTTTTTTATCGTTGGGCCACACCAGCGACGTTGATCGGTCATCCGCGCAAATGCAAATTTGTGCACACGTATCACGGTCACATCTTTCACAGCTATTATGGTCCATTGAAGACGCGGTTCTTTATCTTTGTCGAACGACTCTTAGCGCGCGTCGCAACTGATCGTGTAGTGGTTGTGAGCCAGCAACAGCAGAATGAGATAGGCAAAGTGTTTGGGATTGGTCGCGACGGCCAGTTTCAAGTTGTGCCACTTGGCCTGGATCTGAAACTCTTCGACAACGGGGCGACACGACGACAGATCTTTCGGCATGAGCTCGGTGTGAACGATGACGTAATGCTAATCGGCATCGTCGGCCGTCTCACCGAGATCAAAGATCACGCGTTGTTCTTGCAGGTAGTCGCACGTTTCAAAGAATTGAATAGCCAGGCGCCAGTGAAGTTTGTTGTGATCGGCGATGGGTCTTTGCGAACGGAACTTGAGAACCTGTCAGCTTCATTAGGCCTGGAGAACGATGTGATTTTTGCGGGAAACCGTCGCGACCCGCAGAACTTTTATCCAGCGCTTGATGTCGTTGCGTTAACTTCAAAGAACGAAGGCACACCGCTGACGTTGATTGAAGCAATGGCGAATGCACGGCCAGTGATTGCGACGAGCGTAGGCGGTGTTATTGATTTACTTGGCGAGCCTTTGCCGACAAAACTTAACTACGGTGAATGCACGCGGGGAATCGGTGTGAAGCCTGGAGATGTCGAGGCTTTCGCTACAGGCTTGCAACGACTCGTTGAGGATAAGGAACTTCGGACGAAAGTGGCGCAGAATGGATACGACTTCGTGCGCACCAATTACGCCAAAGAGCGGCTACTCGAAGACATCAAAGGGCTTTACGCCGAACTCATGAGCACGCAGGTCGGGAAAGTCGGGGCCAGATCTTCAGAGCAGAGTGTAGAATCTCGCGCGTAATCCTGGAAACTTGAAGCGATGAACCAACTATCAGATCAGATGGAGGATCGAAAAACTTGCGAGTATTGATTACTGGAGGAGCGGGTTTTATCGGTTCGCATCTAGCCGACGCCTACCTGCAACGCGATTGTGAGGTTTACGTCATCGATGATCTTTCAACCGGCAAGATCGAAAACATTCAACACCTTAAAGGCAACAAGCGCTTTCACTACACAATAGACACGGTCCATAACCAGCCCGTCACCGCCGAGCTAGTCGACCAGTGCGATGTAATCTTTCATTTGGCTGCCGCGGTTGGTGTGAAGCTGATTGTCGAGAGTCCGGTGCGGACGATCGAGACGAACGTCCGCGGTACTGAAGTCGTGCTGTCGCTCGCCAACAAGAAAAAGAAAAAGGTGCTCATTGCCTCAACCTCTGAAGTTTATGGTTTGAGTTCTGATGTTCCTTTTCGTGAAGACGGCAATCTTGTCATGGGCGCAACGACAAAAGGTCGGTGGAGTTACGCCTGCTCGAAAGCGATTGACGAATTTCTCGCGCTCGCCTACTGGCGCGAAAAGAAACTGCCAACGATCGTTGTGCGATTATTCAATACAGTTGGACCCCGGCAGACGGGCCAGTATGGAATGGTGATCCCGACTTTTGTGAAGCAGGCACTGGCTGGACGACCGATCACAGTGTATGGCGACGGCAAACAGAGTCGTTGTTTTGGATATGTTGGTGATGTTGTCGGTGCGCTAATTGGATTGATGGATAAAGATGATGCCGTGGGTCAGGTCTTCAACATCGGATCGAACCAGGAGATCACCATTCTTGATCTTGCTCGACGCGTGAAGGAGTTGACTCAGTCGACGTCAGACATCGTCTTCATTCCCTACGACGAAGCTTACGAAGAAGGTTTCGAAGATATGCCGCGTCGCGTGCCGGATATTTCCAAGGTCGGTGAGCTCGTCGGCTTCAGGCCGAAGATGGACCTCAACGGAATACTCAAGAGCGTCATCGATTACCAAAGCGGCCGACGGTGACATCCCGTGTTCTACAAGCGTTCCATTTGTGTAAGCTCAACCTGGAAGCATGTGTCAACGAGTGTCCGATAGGTTTCAAAATGTCTGACCAACTCGGATTAAGGCGCGGGATCGATTATTCAGTACCATGCGCGGTAGCGGATGCCCAGGACTCAACACCGGTAATGATCCTTGCGAGTTGAGTCATGGCCATCCGCTACCGCGCATGGTACTGAATAGCCTTTGTCGCAACTTTTTCAGAGCTTCCTAAAGCGTATCGCACATTCGTTGAGTCATTCCGGTTACGCTAATTAGGATGCGGGCAGCGACAAAGTCAATGGAACCGAACATGGTGCGCTTGCGTTGAGCCTTTATTTCTAATAGCTTTTCATACCGATAAATAGCTCTTCAAACTCCTGCTGCCCCGGTTTCTTTCTCCTCGGGAGGGTATGTTTTCCAGTTCGCTTCAGCTCCTGCCAATCGCGGTGTCGTTTGTTCTGGCGCTCGTTCTGACACCCGTAGTCGCCGCGCTCGCGCGTCACTACGGCGTCGTAGCCAAGCCTAAGACCGACCGGTGGCACAAGAAACCCACTGCAATGCTGGGCGGCGTGGCAATCTTTTTGTCCGTACTCATTCCGAATCTTTTTCTCGTTCCTGATACTACTTACGAATACGTAATCATTCGGGCAAGCACATTTCTCTTCGTCGTCGGACTCGTCGACGATCTGATCCATTTGAAGCCTTATCAGAAACTCATTGGCCAGGTTCTCGGAGCCGCGTACGTTGTTTACTACGGACTCTCGTTGCCGTGGACCAGGTCGCCCCTCATCAACATGGCGTTGGCGATCTTCTGGTTGATAGCAATTACAAACGCGATCAACCTGCTCGACAACATGGACGGCCTTGCCGCAGGCATTGCCATCATCGCAGCTGGCTTCCTCGCACTGAGTTTTGTTAACACCGGACAATACATCGACGCGGTGATCCTCCTTTGCTTCGCATCAGCACTGCTGGGCTTCCTGATTTACAACTCGAATCCGGCATCAATCTTTATGGGCGACTGCGGTTCGATGTTTGTCGGATTCTTTCTTGCGAGCTCCGCTCTCGTGAACGTTAGTGGCGGAAGATCCAGAAGTTTCCTGCCCGTGCTCGCAGTTCCGATCCTGGTTTTGTTCATTCCGATCTTCGACACGACGTTCGTCACGATCTTGCGAAAACTTTCCGGTCGGGCAGCATCGCAAGGGGGTCGCGATCACACTTCGCATCGACTCGTTGCACTCGGCATGTCGGAGCGACATGCGGTTTGGATGCTCTATGGATTCGCCGCGCTTTCGGGCGTTCTTGCAGTCGTCGTTCAGCGCGTGAAGCTTGACGTTAGCCTGGCGGCGATTGCGGGCTTCACGATCCTCCTGACGTTGCTGGGGGTTTATTTATCCGGGGTAAAAGTCTATGACGAGACGGCCGATGAGCAGGCACTCAAAGGAAAGGCGCTTTACACCTTTCTCGTCGACGTCTCATACAAGCGTCGCATTTTTGAAGTGCTGCTGGATCTCGTTTTGATCATTCTCGCGTACTGGAGTTCGTACGCCATCAAGTTTGGTCCATTCTCTGCCAGCCCTCAATGGAAGCTTTTCATTCGCAGCATTCCGATTGTGCTGTTTGTGAAGATGTCGGCGTTTCTGGTAATGGGCGTGTATCGCGGGCTCTGGAAATACACAAGCATCGATGACCTGATCGTTTTTGCGAAGGCGGTGATGCTGAGTTCGATTGCCAGCGTGATCATTATTCTCTTCACGTTAAGGTTTGAAGGGTTCTCGCGCGCGGTATTTGTCATCGATGGCGTTCTGATGTTTTTCTTTCTGGCGGGCAGTCGTATGGCATTCAGACTGTTCCGGCAAGTTCTGCCGGCGGGTGGAAATCCCAATGGACGCCGAGTGTTGATCTACGGGGCGGGCGATGGTGGCGAATTACTTTTGCGTGAATTAATGAATAATCGCGACCTGGCACTTTCTCCGATCGGGTTTCTCGACGACGATCCTTCAAAGAGCGGCAAATTGATCCACGGGTTCAGAGTTTTTGGCGGCAACGGAGATCTTGGCTCGGTTTGCGATCAGCAGCAGGTGGACGAAGTTGTAATATCAAGTTTGAAGATGACTGACGCGAGAGTTGAAGAGGTTGTACGCTGCTGCGCTGAGCGTGAGATCGTAGTGAAGAGAATGCGCATTACGATGGAGACGCTCGATCTTCAATAGGTCATGCCCCAGGAACTGATTCATCTAACAACACGCAAGCCGGTAGTCCGCATTTTGATGATCGTGTTCTTGATCATCGCTGGCTTCTGGTCTTACTTCGTCGTCAACTGGTACCTCGGCAATACGTTCGCGGAGAACCTTGGTCCAAACGAGCGCGACCTCGACATCGCTCGTATGGCCGTCGCGATGGCACCGGACGATCCTCTCACGCATTGGCGTCTCGCTCTTGTTTCGCAGAGAAAACTTCCACCAGATCAAATCGGCCACATCATTGCGGAATACGAAAAGGCCGTCACCCTTTCGCCAAATGATTACCGGTTCTGGACCGCACTGGGTGTTGCGTATGAGCAAGCGGGAGAACATGACAAAGGTGAAGTCGCGCTAAGGCGAGCGGTTACTCTCGCGCCTAATTACGGGCATCCTCATTGGTTTTTGGGAAACCTCTTGCTGCGCCGTTCGCGCTATGACGAGGCGTTTGCCGAATTACGACGCGCCAGTGAGGTAAATGATGAGTTTCGACCGCAGTTCTTTGTTCTGCTATGGGAAATCTTCGGCTCAGATTTTGACGCCTTGAGTAAAGCGATAGGTGGCAATCCCTCCACTCGCGCTGACTTTGCCTATCATCTATTGAAACAGAAGAAGTACGACGAAGGACTGCGACTCTGGTCAACGCTCTCACCCAGTGACAAAACGGCTAACAAAGCAGCTGCTGATTCAATGCTGACCGCTCTAATTGCAGCTCAGCGTTATTACGCCGCGGTCAATGTTTGGAATGACGTTGCGCCGAACGCGGAGAGTCGCGCCGCGATCGATCGAATCACTGATGGCGGGTTTGAACAAGTGGCGAACTATGGACCAGACATGGTGTTCGCCTGGCAAGTAAAGAATGTGCCGCAGGTGCAGATCGGCGTCGATCCGCAAAGCGGTCACAGCGGTCGTCGCAGCCTCCGTCTGGTGTTTCAAGTGCGGCAAAAACTGGAGGGGTTGAGCGCGACACAATTCGTTGCTGTGTCGCCCGATACCGAATACGAGTTGGAGTTCTTTCAAAAGTCGCAGAAGCTGGAGAGTGGAGCCACTCCTTACGTCCGTGTGAGTAACCCAGCTGACAGCGCTCAACTCGCGCTTTCCGATGGCGCGGCCAACGGCGACAGTGATTGGCAACGAGTTAGTTTGACGTTCAAAACACCACCCAAATGTGAAGCGGTGACTATCACGATCGAGCGTGGGAAGTGTCTGGACACAGATATCTGCCCGATTTTCGGCACTGTTTGGTATGACGACTTCAGTCTCAAACGCAGAAATTGATGTTGTCTCTGTCAACGCGACGGAGCTAACGCGTGCCCGCGCGGAACCGATGGTCTATCGGATCCGACACACGCTCGCAAGTCGATTTCTGGTGTTACTAATCTGTATCGCGATTGTCCTTTCGGCGCTCGCGTACGGCACGGTGCATTATTGGTCGCTGAGCGTATTCACGCTAGGTGCATTCACGATTCTTTGTCTTTGGGTGGTCGATGCCTGGTCCATCGGGCAGTTCAGGATTAGCAGAAATCTCCTCCAGGTACCTCTTTTGGGAGCAATTCTTCTGGGAGTCGTTCAGTTGCTGCCACTGCGACCGGCCGCAAACAGTGGGCTCGGCATTAGTCTCTCGCAGTCGCTCTCGCTTGATCCGAACTCAACGCGCCTTGTCATCGTGCAACTCGTTAGTTTGTTCATCTACTTTGCGGCTGTTCTCGTGTTTATCGATACGCCTCGACGGCTTCATCTGATCGTCCGCACGATAATGATCTTCGGTTTCTGCCTCGCGATGTTCGGATTGACGCAGTCGTTTACGAGTCCAACGAAGGTCTACTGGATTCGTGAGCTAAACCAGAGCACAGCCTTTGGTCCATTCATCAATCGACATCACTTTGCGGGCTACATGGAATTGACTGTTGCGATCCCTCTGGGGTTGTTGTTCGGTGGAGCGGTCGATCGAGAGAAAAAACTCTTGTATTTATTTCTCGCCGGAATGATGGGCGTTGCGCTCGTCATGACGACGTCAAGAGGCGGCGTTATTAGTCTTGTTGCCCAGATCCTGTTCTTTGTCATAGTCACCGCGTTGTGGCGCAAAGAAAACGAAAGAACTAGAAGACGTGCCAGTCGGATTCGTGGCGCGATCGTCCGACTTGGATTAGGCGCGGCGTTACTTATCGGATTAGTTATCGGCGTACTAATAATTGGAGGTGGCGACCTCCCGCTTGATCGTTTGGTCGATAGCGTTAATACAAACGATCCGACCACCGGTCGTGCTCACTTCTGGTCAGTTACCGTGAGCATGATCAAAGCTCATCCAGTGCTTGGCACAGGCTTGGGTGCTTTCGGGGTGATCTATACGGGCTTTGATACGCGTAATGGTTTGCTCCGATTGGAACAAGCGCACAACGACTACCTTCAGATTCTTTCAGACGGCGGAATCGTCGGCGCCGCTCTCGGGCTCGCGTTTGTTGTGTTGCTTTTCGCCCGCGCGTTTTATCGAATGGGGACGCGTGATCCATTCCGACGCGGCGTTGCACTGGCGGGACTGGGCGGTTGTTTTGCCGTCCTGGTTCATAGCTTCTTTGATTTCACGCTACACACCACGTCAAACGCGTTGCTATTCCTTGTGCTCGCTGCGCTCGCGACCTTGAACGGTCGAGTGGAAAGTGTTCCGCGCCGGAAACGTCGGCGCACGCCACGCTTTGAGCGGACCACAGAGCCAGAGCGTTCCGGTGCTCAGGATTCACCAAACCGAGAGGCGGATTTAGCAAGCTCGCCGGTTTGACGGTTAGTCTCTTGAATCCTGGAATACCTGTCTCAACCCGCAGATTTGAACGATGTGGTCGTTAGGGAATATGATGCGGGCAACTCGGTCTATCGCCCCCTTTCTGAACTTCACTTCGAAGCGCGACCTAAGGAGAATCCAAACCACTTGGCTTCAGCTGCTTCCGCAAAAGACGACTCGACTGCATATACAGCGACCGAAACGTCCTCTATTCCCGGTTTATGCCTGAGCGCTTCGCTCCGACACGCGAAGCCGGATGCTCTCAATCACCGTGAAAGTGGGCGCTGGCTGAATATCACTGCCGCTCAGTTCGTTGAGCGTGTTAAGAACGTAGCTCTTGGACTCGCAGCACTCGGTATCCGGCCAGGCGATCGCATTGCGCTCCTTTCGGAGAACCGCCCGGAGTGGTCGATTGCAGACATGGCCATTCTCAGTCTGGGCGCGATCAATGTTCCGATTTACACCACGCAGGCAGTCGAACAGATTGAGTTCATTCTTGCCGACTCCGGTTCGCGCGCGATCTTCATATCAAACCGCAAACTACTGAGACATGCGCGACCAGCACTGAATAATCGACATCTTGAACGGTTGATCTTCTTCGACGACGACGTCGCCGAAGATTTGGACAACGCAATCAGTTTGGCGCAATTGGAACAGAGCGGCAGAGAACAAGCGAAGCAACGACCCGAAGCATTCGACGCGTATTTGCATGCTGTGCGTCCTGATGATCTCGCGACGATTATCTACACCTCCGGCACGACAGGCGAACCCAAAGGTGTGATGTTGACGCACAACAACTTCATTTCGAATGTGCTGTCGATTGCGAAAGGCCTACCAATCACCAATACCGATGTTGCCGTGTCAGTTCTTCCTCTGTCTCACATCTTCGAGCGCGCTGGTTTCTACGTCTTTTGCTACACAGGAGTCTCCGTTTACTACGCCGCGTCGTTCGACCAAGTAGGTGAGAGTCTGCGCGAAGTGCGTCCGACAGTTATGACAGCTGTGCCTCGTCTCTTCGAGAAGGTGTATCACCGGATCATCAAGAAGGGCATGGCGGAGAAGGGCTTAAAGCGCAAAATCTTTGCCCGATCTTTGAACGTCGGTCAGCGGTTTGGTGAACTCACTGATGCGCAAAGACGAATTCCCGTCCGGCTCAGATTCCAGCAGAGAATGGCGAGCAAGCTGGTGTTCTCAAAATGGCGTGAAGGTGTTGGCGGTCGATTGCGTTACTTCGTGTCAGGCGGAGCCCCGCTCGCGCCGGCCCTGTCTTATTCCTATATCTCCGCGGGAATTCCAATCCTTCAGGGCTACGGTGCCACAGAAACGTGCATTGTTTGCGCTAACCGTCCAGAGAATAACCATGTGGGATCTGTCGGTGTTCCGTTCGAAGGGATTGAACTGAAGATCGCTGAGGACGGTGAGATCCTTATCAAGGGTCCGAACGTGATGCGTGGATATTACGGTCAACCTGAAGCGACCGAAGCAGTGTTGAAGGATGGGTGGTTCGCCACGGGCGACGTGGGCCACCTGGACAAAGAAGGTCGGCTCTACATAACTGACCGGAAGAAAGACTTGTTCAAGCTATCCAACGGTAAGTATGTAGCACCGCAACTGATCGAGAGTCTACTGAAGGAAAGTGAATACGTGAGTCAGGTAGTCGTTGTGGGGGCCGGTCAAAAACAACCTGCCGCCTTGATTGTTCCGGATTGGGAGAATCTGAATCAGGAACTCGCAGCAACGGGAGAGAAACTTCCGAAGGACCGCACCGAGCTAAGTAAACATCCTACCGCCGTCAAAATAGTTCAGCGCGACGTCGCCAATTTGACGTCCAGCCTTGCCGACTACGAACGCATCCGTCGCGTGGCTCTGCTACCGAACGAGTTTAGTATCGATAGCGGTGAAATGACCCCGACACTAAAAGTGAAGCGCCGCGTAATCGACGAGCGTTACAGCGATCTCATCGAAGAGCTTTATTCCTGAGTTCACTCACGTAATCGATAGCAAGCCCTACCTGATTAGTCTCAACTTGCTGCTTTGGCAAAGGAGAGACTCGGCCAGGATTCGGAGATTCATGGGAATCTCTGGCGATCGGTCGTCGCGCTTCGTTGGGGCGGTGTGAAAGGCGAGCAAAGCGAGTTCGGCGGTGCAGAATTCGCAGGCGGTCAAGTGAAGTCGAACTAACGCAGCAAGTTCTCTCGGCAGCCCTTTGGTGCGGTACAAGAGAAGGGTACTGGACGACGGACATGCCACCGTTTTCTGGAAGACTGACTCGTCTTGTGGGTTCATCCTACCACCTGCGAAACAGAGACCGACAGGGAGAACTGCCTGGAAAAACCGTCAAACTCTGGGGTCGGGCCAGGGGAAGCAGAAGTAGCCTCCAACGGAAAAAAGTTCTCCTTGTTCAACATTACAAAAATAGCCAATGGAGCCCTCATTCCAGAGGTTTTTCACCCCCTCAAGATCCGTTTTCTCTCGTGTTTTCAGTAGCTTTACCGTAGTGTAAAAACTTGTTGCCCATATCCTGAATTGCTGCTAACATGCCTTCGTCGTCGTTGCAGCGGATCGCTCAACGACTCATTCCAGGACGGCCCACCTGCTTTCGTGCGGAACATCGGGCACACATTAAGACAAATTCCACAGCTCGCCTCAGGCCAGCACTAAAGTCTCCATTACAGAAAAACGCAGACTTCATTAGGTCTTAAACCACCAATTTGACCTCTTGTGCTTAGCCGCTGACAGGCAGCGATCGATCCAGATCTCCTTACCAGACGTCGAAGGCGAACTACCCGCACTTTGAATTTGAACTGCCCCGGAACTCACCACAGAGAAACCCTTAGAGGACATAGGGTCATTACGGACAATCCTGTGAAATCCATCAGCGAAGATTACGACAACGCAATCGAACCCGGAACCCCTGACAAACGACAACCTCAGTCGCGCGGTCGTCGGACTTACGATCGACCAGGCAAAAACGCGAAATGGGTTGAGAGCCTTCGTTCGTCTGATGTCGGTCGTCTGTGGTCCGAACTACATCGAATCGTTTCTCATCACCCGTTGGTGAGAGCGTCTCGCAGCGCCGGCCTGTTGGTTGAAGAAGGTGGTTCGGGAGCTTACACAGATCTTACGCAGGAACTGTTCGTTCAGCTGCTCAGCAAGAACCGGTTTGAGCACTATCTCGAGACGGCGATGACCGACTACGAGATTGAGTGTGAAATCAGTCAGATCGAACTTACCAACCTGCTTACAGCGGAACTCCGCAAACGTCATCCAGAGAGCTATCGACTCGCGCGCCGCATTTCGACATTGATTCAATCGAGCACTAATTTTCGAAGGTTTGATTCAAGCGGCATCGACGATGAACCTCACAGACGATTGGCAGACCGCGTTTATGGACTAAGTGAGTGGGCCGCCGACAAGATGCGTCGGGGTTCACACGAAGTTGAACAGCGTGTTCACGTGATTCCCGTGCGCCAGCGCGACACGCGCATGGTTGGTTGTACAGGCGATTCCCAGGTTGTTATCAGCAACGCGGATCTTGAAGATTTGATCGTGTCTGTTTTGGACGCCGTCGATTCACCAGTTGATGTTCGAACTCTGCGCAGTCTCGTTATGTCGCGGTTGCCGGTGATGGACATCTATCTTGTTCCCCTCGATGGCGACGACAACGACTCCGACAACTCGAACCATTACGAGCCGGTCGATAGGCGTGAGAATCCTGAGGAGGGCTTGCTGCGGCGCGAATCAGAGCGCGAGGCAGCCGGTTTTGTGGATGAGTTTTTGAAGAACCTGCATGAAGCTGTCCGCGGGAAGATAAAGCAGTACAATCGGATACTCGGAGTGTTATGGCTGTGTTATTTGAGTCCCGAGCATCTGACGCAATTGGAAGTTGCGGCGTCATTGGGAGTTTCGGATTCTTTGGTCTCTGACTACCGGCGGCGCATTGAACAGGAATTGAGATCGTTGTCGTTTTCTGAAGTGGAAGAGGCAAAGCAGTTCGAGTTGGCTTTGCGGGAGCGTGTGAAGACCCTGGTGTTTCAGATGGAGGAGAAAGCGCTACCGGTGTAAGGACAGTGATTTGTTTGCCTGCACCCGGATTCGACTAGGCATTGAGAGAAGCTGCCATCTATCGGCAGCTTTTGCGTTTTTTCAGGCCCCTAAGATTTAATGGAACGGGTGGCAGACGCGAGTGATACTTTCCTGAGATGCTTCCGACGAATCGCAATCGCGTGTAAAGGCAAGACAAGATGAATTACAACTAAGATATGCGATTGGATGTCGTTATACCCACTTACAATCGGCAGCAATCCCTGTCCAGAACCCTAGGTAGTCTTCAAAAAGCCCGCGTTCCTAGTGGTCTAAGTGTCGGCATCACAGTGGTCGACAACAATTCGAGTGACGACACTCGTTTGGTAGTCGAGCGATGGGGGCAAGAACTATCAGGAGTTAGTTACGTCTACGAGAAGAAGCAGGGTAGATCGTTCGCTTTGAACGCGGGAATACAAACGACGTCCGGTGACCTGGTTGGATTTATCGACGATGATGAAGAGGTAGAAGAATCGTGGTACGAAACTGTCTACGATGCATTTTCGAGTCGTGACGTCGACTTCATCGGTGGCCCTTATATCCCGAATTGGGAGGTAGAGCCGCCCAATTGGCTGCCCAGGAAATACTGTGGTGTCATCGGTGATATTCAGGCCGGGGATCAAATCGTACCGTTCGATGAGAGCTATCCGGGTATTCTCATGGGTGGCAATGCGGTTCTCAAACGCGCAATTCTGAACAGAGTCGGCCTTTATATGACATCGGTAAGTAGGAAGGGGAAGAAGCTTTTGGCTGGCGAAGACGAAGACATGTACCAGCGGTTATTAAAGGCCGGGGCGAAGGGCCTCTATCTCCCGCACCTAAAAATCTTTCATCACATACCCGCTGAACGACTAACGAAGAGTTATTTCCGCCGTTGGTGTTTCTGGAGAGGTGTTTCATCGGGGGTACTCGACCGCCAGCAACCCGCTGACGTCCGTTATCTGTTTGGGGTTCCACGGTACCTCTATGGTGCCGCCGCGCGTGGTATGTTTAGCAACGTGGCGAGTGTGTTCAGCAGCACAGACGCAAGCTATCGCTTCACTAACGAACTTGCCAGTTGGGACTTAGCCGGGTTTTTTTATGGCAAGCACTTTTACTCGCCCGAGGTCTAGGAGCCAAGCGATTTGAGTCTAGTAACTCCGAAACGAAGCTCCACGGCTTCCCTGGTTGTTTGGCTGATGGTCGCGAAGAGTTTCGCGTTTGTTATAAGCCTCGCTTTGCCGTTGCTCCTGGTTCGACGGTTGAGCCAGGCTGAGTTCGGCTCATATAAGCAGGCATTTCTGGTCATCGGTACTGCCATCGCGATTCTGCCGTTCGGCTTCGGCACTAGCACGTTTTACTTCCTGCCACGCGAGACCACGCCACGCGCCAAAAAACAGATCATCTTGAATGTTGTGCTGTTCAATCTAATTGTTGGTCTCCTGGTCTTCTTAATATTGTGGACGCGCTCGGACCTGTTCGGCCGACTGTTTCACGACTCCCAACTAATCGGACACCAGGCGTTGATTGGATTAGTAATTCTGTTTTGGTTGTTTTCGTCGTTCCTGGAGACGATCGCTGTCGCGAACCAGGACCCGAAATTTTCAACAGCGTTCATTGTTGGCGCACAACTGTCGAAAGCGGTGCTGCTCTTGTCCGCGGCAATATTGTTTGGCACGGTCTATTCGCTGATAGTGGCTTCCTTGATTCATGGTTTGATTCAAACGGTGGTGATGGTCGCTTATCTCCACACGCGCTTCAAAGGGTTTTGGTTTTCCTTCAGTTGGCCTATGTTGCGCACTCAGTTGAGCTACGCACTGCCGTACAGTCTTACGGCTTTGCTCTACACAGCACAGACGGATTTGCACAACTATTTTGTTTCAAATCGCTTCAATGCGGCCACATTCGCTATTTATTCTATCGGGTGCCTCCAGTTGCCGTTCCTGGGAATTCTGACAGAATCATTGGCGTCCGTGATGATCCCTCGGCTGAGTCTGCTTCAGAGGGACAATGATCATCGCGAAATTGTACGGTTGATGGCGGAAGTGATGCGGAAGCTTGCATTCGTTCACTTTCCGGTCTATGCGTTTCTAATGATCAGCGGGAAGGAATTCATCCGATGGCTTTTCACGGACGCTTACCTGGAGAGCTGGCCAATTTTTGCTATTAACCTGACCTTGATTCCATTCTACGTGATTATGTTGGACCCAATTGTCCGAGCCTATGCGGAACAGCGTTACTTCTTATTGAGGTTACGCCTGTTCTTGTTTTGCGTGCTCGTCATTGGACTTTGGTATGCCATTGGAACCTTCGGTCTGCTCGGAGCAGTCGTTGTTGTTGTATCAATCAACCTCTTCGAGCATCTAGTGGTTACTTACCGATCGGCGACCCTTATAGGCGTTAAAAGGGCCGATCTGCGGTTACTGGGCGACGTAGGTAAGTTGGCGCTCGCAGCACTGGTCGGAGCTGCCGGCGCGCTGGTTGCACGCTCATTTGTTGTCGGCCTTAAGCCGTTCTACGTTTTGGTCTTCACCGGGATTGTGTTCGTCGTCCTATACATCGCGGCTTTATTATTGTTGCGAGTGCCGAATGATGTTGAGCGTGAACGAGTGAAAAAGATGACCGACCTCGAACGCTTTTTCTTTTGGAGAAGAGCTGCTGAGCCATTGACGTAAGTCGCCTTAGGCTAACTCATGAGTCTACAAGTGACATTGGCAATCATCTTTTGGCTCGCGGTTGGCGCGATCTTTTACACGTATGCCGGGTATCCGCTTTTGCTCATTCTTCTCCGATTCGTTCGCGGTAAACCCGTGCGGCGTGCGGAACACACGCCCACCGTTACTGTCATCATTGCCGCGTACAACGAAGAGCGCGATCTGGCGGCTAAGCTCGAGAACACGCTCGCGCTTGATTACCCACAGACACACCTCGAGGTGATTGTTACTTCCGATTGCTCGCAGGATCGCACCGATGAAATCGCTCTTAGCTTCGGTTCTCGCGGAGTCAAACTTCACAGACAAGCCGAACGACATGGCAAGACAGCCGCTCAAAATGCGGCTGTACAAAAAGCCCGTGGTGAGATTTTGCTTTTCTCCGATGCGACGACACTTTATCAGCCGGATGTCTTGCGCCGTATTGTCCCGAGCTTTGCTGATCCGGAAGTAGGTTGCGTCACCGGTCGCGTGATCTACTCTGCGAATGCTGAATCGACCGTCGGTCAAGGAACCCGTTCGTATTGGAATTATGAATTCCTGTTGAAAAGCTGCGAGAGTTCGATCACCTCATTGATCGGAGTCTGTGGCTGCATGTATGCGGTGCGGAAATCTGCGTACGTGCCCCTTTACGCTGAAGCTTGTAGTGACTTTGTCATCGCGACGGTCATGGTCCAGCAGGGGTTGCGAGCGATTTATGAACCCGAGGCTGTTTGCTGGGAAGAACCCAACGCTGAGGCGAAGCGCGAGTTGGCGGTTCGTGTTCGCATAACCACTCAAACGTTCGCTGACTTGTGGCGCAATCGGAATATGCTGAACCCATTCAAGCATGGCTTTTATGCTGTTCAACTGTTATCGCATAAAGTAATGAGATACATGATTCCCGTCTTCTTACTCGTGACGCTGCTAACTTCCGCGTTGCTTGCCAGGAGTAGCTGGATATACGCAGTGATGTTCGCCGGCCAACTGGGTTTTTATGTTATTGCGGCTGCTTCGTGGCTTTCGGAGAAGGCGGGTGTGAAGTCATACTGGTTGGCGTTCCCTCAGTATTTCGTGATTACGAACTTGGCTTCGCTGCTCGCATTGTTCAAACTGATCAGAGGTGAACGGTATATTCGCTGGGAGCCTGTTAGAGATCAGGCGTCTTCCGGGAATGCACAGCCGATCATCTCTTCGAGTGAGAGGAGCGCTTAAAGTTTCAAGATGAAGAATGCGATTTCAGTGGACCTCGAGGATTGGTTCTGCGTTCACAATCTTCAAGGTGTAATTCGACGAGAAGATTGGGATAGCTGCGAATTAAGGGTGGGCGAAAGTACACGTCGTCTCATTGCCCTATTCGACAAACATCAGACAAAGGCGACATTCTTTGTCCTTGGCTGGGTTGCAGAACGGCTTCCAGAGTTAATCAAAGAATTGGAAGATCGGGGACATGAAATTGCCATCCATGGTTACAATCATCTGTTGCTGACGGAGATTACGCCCAGCGAATTTGACGAGGACCTGGAGCGCGCCCTGGAGGTCATTGCTCGCTGCGGCATACGGTCTCAGCCTCTTGGATTCCGGGCTCCGTCGTTCACGATGGTCAAATCGACAAAGGAATGGGCGCTCCCGCTTCTTGAGAAATACCAGTTCAAATACGATTCTTCAGTGTTTCCAATCGGGTTTCATCCGGACTATGGAATGGTAGAGGCTCCCCTGATTCCGTACAAAATCACGCCCGATTTACATGAATTCCCTATGAGCTGCCTGGAGATGATGGGTAGGCGCTTCCCGTTTTCCGGGGGAGGTTACTTTAGACTCTTTCCGTACGCTTACACCAAGTTTTGCATGCGCAAAGTGAACGATCAGGGCCGGCCCGCCGTGTTCTATCTGCACCCGTGGGAGCTGGATCCGGGGCAACCCAGGATAAAAAATCTCTCGTTTTCCAAGAGATTTCGTCATTATCGCAATATAGATCAAACGGAGAAGCGGTTAGATCAGCTGCTACAGGATTTCAAATTCACTACGGTAAGAGAGGTACTGGGACTTTGAGCAAGGAACTACTCGCACAGAGACAATTCTGGAACAACGAAGCGGACGCTTTCTCAAAAATCTATTCGCATAAGAAATCTAAGTTCTCTAACACCCTCGACAAGGTCTTCCGAAAGGACATGTACGAGAGGTATGAGTTCACCATAAAGAACTGTGAACCTATCGCCAATCGTAGATTTCTGGATGTCGGCTGTGGAAACGCTCTGTATAGTCTTGAGTTGGCTCGACGAGGGGCTCAAAAGGTGGTCGGAATCGATATCGCCGAAGTGATGATCGATTTGTGCAAAAAATCCAGTGTCGCGCAGGGATTGGATGATCGTTGTACTTTCATCCAAACCGATCTACTGGAGTACAAACCTGATATGCGCTTTGACGTTAGCTTTGGTATCGGGCTGTTTGATTACATCAGTGATCCGCTGCCGGTTATTCGCAAAATGCGCGAGCTCAGCGACGACAAGGTGATCATGGCGTTTCCTCGTTTGTGGACCTGGCGTGCGCCCGTACGAAAGGTGCGACTGTCGGCGAAGGGTTGTGATGTCTTCTTTTATAGTCAGGCTCGCATAGACAAGTTAATGAAGGATGCCGGGTTCAATCGCCACACAGTGACCAAGGTAGGTAAGCTTTACTGCGTAGTTGCCTATCCAAAATAGGCGTTTGTTCGTGCTATGCCATTAGGTCCGGAATCTCTAGATTACCCAGGCGTCTTTCGTGGAAGGAAACGTGAAAGGCCGCAGAGTGATGACTTCGGGTTAAGGCGCCGATCAGACACCTCAACGTCTCTCGACGATCCCGCTCCTCCCTTGAATCCCTCAAGCGAAACAGCTCCGACTGTGGCTGCCACAGATCAGAAAAGTAGCTCGCTCAATCGCCGGGGCCACTTAGCTACCTTCGTATGTCTCTTTCTCTTCAGCTTTATCCTATATGTTAGGCCGTACGAGTTTTTTCCCGGACTATCGTCATTCACGACGATGGCTTTTTATTGCGGAGTGATAACGCTCGCCATCTATGCATTCAGTCAACTAAGTATTGAAGGAAACCTCACCGCTCGGCCGAAGGAAATAAATCTAGTCCTACTGCTCGGAGTCGCGGCGCTTCTATCCATGCCGCTGGCGGCTAATATAGGCGATGCATGGAAGTTGTTCTCGGAGCAGCTCGTTAAGGCACTAGTAATCTTCATCGTCCTTGTGAACGCTGTGCGTACCGAGTGGAGACTCAGACTGCTATTGCTGCTAGTGCTAACGGTGAGCATCTATTTGAGCGTAAATGCAATCAACGACTACCGGCTCGGTTTGTTTGGGACCGGTGAATTCGAAACTGCGCGAATTGCAGGCCGCATAAAAGGGTTATTCGAAAACTCGAACGATTTGGCTTTGCATCTCGTGACGATGATTCCAATTGCAGTGGTACTCGGGCTTGGTGGACGAAATCCGTTGAAAAAGCTGATCTATTTCGGCGCCGCGGGCCTAATGGTTGCTGCCGTAGTTGTTACTTTCTCACGCGGTGGCTTCATCGGTTTAATTGCTGCAGGGTTCATGCTCGTGCGCAGGTTGGGTCGTAAGAATCGAGTAGCGACAACCGGCGCATTGGTGTTCGCAGTCATCTTGTTTCTGGCTTTGGCGCCCGGCGCGTATTCTGGTCGGCTCTCAACAATCTTCAACTCCGGTAGTGATTTAACCGGTTCCTCCAGTCAGCGCACGGAAGTACTTAAACGTTCAGTTTGGGTGGCGCTCAGGTATCCCATTTTTGGTGTTGGCATAGGAAATTTCTATCACCATTCCCCGAGGAATTTGGTAACGCATAATGCATACACGCAGGTTGCTTCCGAGATGGGATTGGCCGCGATGGTTATCTACATCCTGTTACAGGTTCACCCAATTCGTCGTCTCCGATTAATCGAGAACGAAAGCTATTCAAAACCGGAACAAGCCAGGTTCTATTACCTATCCATCGGGTTACAAGCTTCGCTAGTAGGGTTCATGGTAAGTAGCTTCTTTGGTGCCGTTGCTTATCAATGGTACGTTTACTACCTCGTTGCATATGCGGTTTCTCTCCATCGACTGTTCATAATTAAGTTCCCCCTCCAAGGTAATCACGAGCCTGGGTTTTGGGAGCACCCATTCGCAAAAAAGAAAAAGAAAACGGAAGTCGGCCATCAGCCGATACCAGCTTCGCTGCCAAGCCATTCTTAGTCTGCGGACTCATTACTTCTCGGTGTGACATGGATCTAATTGGTGGAATACACGACAATCTGTCACTACATGTACTTCTGCCGTTTACGCGGATGCAAAGATCCGCGCGTTCCGCGACCCGACCGACACAGCAAGCCTTCTACAATGGTCTCCGCTTTCGCAGAGAGACATCAGGTTGGAGTGAGGCACAACGCACTGATTGGATGTTGACGCGTCTGCGCGAGATTTCGCGAAGAGCGTATGAAGAAACCGAGTACTACCAAAGCCTGTTCGATCAAATCGGTTTCGATCCTCATGCAGACTTCAGTTTCGACGACTATTCGCGACTGCCAATCTTGACCAGAGATCAAATCCACCAGGCAGGACCATCGCTCCTTAGTTCATCAGTCGCCTCAGACCAAATGCGCAAGGACCGGACGGGCGGTTCGACGGGAGTTCCAACCGAGCTTTGGCTGGGACCGAACGAACGCGGTTGGCGAGACAGTGGCATGGAGTATTTCTTCGAGTTACTGGGTGTTCCGGAAGGTACTCGGACTGCGCTTCTGTGGGGTCATCACCTGGATCCAAAGAAAGCGGATACCGTTCGCGAACGCTATCAAGCGTTCGTCTCAAATATGAGATGGTTTGATTCGTTGCGCTTGTCTGCAGCAACACTCGAGGAATATCACCGCGAGCTCCAACAGTTCCAACCAGCATGTATCATCGCGTATGCGAGTGCCCTGGGTTACCTGGCGGAACACATACTCGAAAGAAACTACAAACCTAACTATCCAACCCGCTGTCTGATCACTGGCGGCGAAAAGCTTTGGTCGAGACACAGGCAGCTTATCGAACGAGCATTTAACTGTCGGTTGCATGAGCGATATGGATCACGCGACGCGGGCTGCATCGGTGTTCAGTTAGATCCAAACTCGCTTGAGTACACTGTTGACTGGGCCAACACGCTGGTCGAGCCACAATCCTCCGATCCTGAGTCAGCCATCCTCGTAACAAAGCTGCAAGCTGATGCAATGCCAATGTTGCGATACGAGATTGGCGATGTTGCCCGGTTCCCTCGAGAGAGCCGTCCGGGCCATCCCACTTTTGTTCTCCCTGATGTTGTGGGACGTGTTGTTGACCGCATTCTACTGCCGAATGGGAACTGGGTCATTGGGCTAGAAGTGCCACACTTGCTGAAGGATTTTCCGATTAGGGAGTTTCTGTTTTTGCAGCGTGAGGATCATTCAGTACGACTGCAGATCGTACCTCAAAGCGAATTCACTCCAGTGAACCTGAGCACGATTCGGCAGACGTTGGAAGCGAACTTACCCGGGCTACAAATCGAGATCGAATTGACGGAGTCTGTGGTACGCACGAAGTCGAACAAGTGGCGTCCGGTTATAAGCGAGGTAAAATCAGCAGAAGCTTTTGCATGAATACGGACCTGAACTCAAACTTCGAATCCAGTGTCGCCCTAACCGAGGTGCCGTTAGAGGCGTATAAGGAAGAGTCTGAGGCCAACGTTTATCAGGCAATCGAGCGATTGGCATCGGATCTTGACTGGGCTGGCGAAGGAGACGGGCCATTCGGAAATATTATCCCTCGCGGCGCACGAGTTCTGATTAAGCCCAATTTCGTACTCCATCACAATCAGGGTTCGGGTGGAATGGAGCCGATGCTGACGCACCAGTCGGTTGTCAGAGCCGTTGTGAACGGTGTGCTCAAGGCTAGGCCGGCAGAAGTCTTAGTTGGCGACGCTCCAATTCAAACGTGCGACTTTTCAGCGCTGCTGGAAGTGACCAGGTTGGGGGCATGGGCGGAGCGCTTACAAAGCACCGATGCCCGTTTTAAAGGAATCAAGGACTTTCGTCGAACGACCGCCAGGTATGTGAACGGAGTTCGCGTTGCTCAGGAAGACGTCCTTCCGGAGGATCAATTTGTTCTTTTTGATTTGGCAGCCGAAAGTTTGCTTGAACCGATCACGCAGGACAAGGATGACTTTCGCGTCACCTGTTACGATCCTCGGCTCATGGCAAAAACGCACAGCCGCGGACTACACCGTTACCTGGTGGCGAAAGATGTAATTGACGCGGATGTCGTAATTAATTTACCGAAGCTTAAGACACACAAAAAGGCGGGAATAACCTGTGCCCTGAAGAACCTGATTGGCATCAACGGGAATAAAGAGTATCTCCCGCATCATCGTCTCGGCGGAACGAATTTAGGTGGTGACTGTTATCCCGGGAACTCAAGAGTCAAGCGGGCACTGGAGTACGCGTCGGACCAACAGAATCTTTCAGACTCCGGAGCGATGGGCCGAGTTTGGAGCGGCGTCGCAACACAGTTAACCCGTGTGTTGAATGTGATGGGAGATAGTCTTGGAATTGAAGGTTCATGGAGTGGCAACGACACAATTTGGCGTACGGGCCTCGACCTTAATCGGATACTTCTCTATGGCGAAGTAGATGGCACCATGTCGCCAACACCTACGCGCAGAGTTATACATTTGGCAGACGCTATCGTCGCTGGTCAAGGCGATGGTCCACTAGCTCCACAGCCTTTGCATCTTGGTCTGTTGTTTGGCGGCAACAATGCTGCTGCTGTTGATTGGTTTGGCGCCCGACTCCTTACCTATGATCCGCAACTTATTCCGATCGTCCGCGAAGCGTTCGGACAGTTTCGATGGCCTATAGCTACTTTCAAACCTCAGGATATAAAGGTGCGGGGCGATTGGGGCGTGAGTAAGGTGAACGAGTTGGTATTTAAACAGCAACTGTCGGTCATTCATCCGATTGGGTGGCGCGATGCAGCAGCCGCGAGAGTAAATGGACGGTAGGCAGCTTAGAGTTTGAGTTACAACGCACTACAACTTATCGGCAGCTTCCATCAAGGGGGATCCGAGAGACAGGCTGTTCAACTTACTCGCCTCTTGTTGGAAGGCCAACGTTGCAACGTGTCCGTTGCTACATTGGATCGTACTGGAGTACTCCTGGACGATCTGAGACGGCTGGGTATAGATCAGATTCCCGAGTATCGCCTGAACAGCTTTTACGACCTCCACGCGGCGCGTCAGGTCTCTAGCTTTGCACGTTATTTGAGAAAGCAGCAGATCGACGTCATACATACTCACGATTTTTATACCAATGTCTTTGGAATGGCTGCGGCCGCGCTGGCCCGTGTTCCAGTCAGAATCGCTTCGCGCCGCGAATCCTCCGTTCGTCCCCCCAGCCAACTGTTGGTCGAGCGCTCTGCCTATCGACTTGCCCACGCCGTTGTTGCCAATTGCGAAGAGGTCAGGCAACAACTTTTGCGCGAAGGGGTACCTGCCCAAAAGGTGCGGACGATTTACAACGGACTGGATCCCGCGCGAGTTCAAACTGCACATGACAGAAAAGAGATTCTCGCTGCCCTTGGTCTGCCCGACACGGCGCGGTTTGTAACGATCACTGCCAACATGCGTGCTCACGTGTGGAAGCCTGAACCAGCCTGCTACAAAGATCATCCGACGTTTTTGCGAGCCGCACGAAAGGTCTACGATAAAGTTTCGGACGCGGCGTTTGTAATTGCGGGCGAAGGCGAGTTGAAAGAAACAACTCAGAAGCTGGCAAAAGATCTCGGCATTAGCGATCGGACCTTTTTTATCGGAAGGTGTCAGGATATTGGTAGTCTATTATCTGTATCGGAGATTTGCGTGCTTAGCTCTCAAGCCGAGGGGTTCGCCAACGCTATTCTCGAATACATGGCTGCTGGTCGGCCGGTCGTTGCAACAGACGTAGGGGGCGCAAGAGAAGCTGTCGTTCCAAACGAAACTGGTTACCTCGTTCAACCTGGTGATTACAACACGATGGCCGATCACATCATCTCTTTGCTGTTGCAACCAGAAACCGCTCAGCGGATGGGAAGTAACGGTCGGAAAGTTGTTAGTGAAAAGTTCTCATGTCAGAGACAATTTCAGAATGTTGAAGGTCTCTATAATGAGTTGTTGAAGGTGAGTAGGCCAAGTTGGGTGTCTGAATTGTCACGAGTTGATCCGAACTCGTGACTCTCAAGGTTTAAAAGATGTCGTCAAAAGGGAATAAGAATAAGGTTCGAGTTCTGATTGCGGCGCCATCCCTCGATATTCTCGGGGGACAATCGCGGCAGGCCGTTCGTCTGATGGAAGGTTTGAAACGCGAAGACGATTTACAAATCGGGTTTCTTCCTCACAATCCCCGGTTACCAGGTTTCCTCAAAGTGCTGCAAAAAGTTAAGTATGTGAGAACGGTCTCGACTACGTTGTTCTATCTGGTGTTGCTGCTGTTAAGGGTGCGCAAGTATGACATCATTCATGTGTTTTCGGCGTCCTACTACTCTTATTCACTGAGCGCCGCGCCGGCGTTGTTCATTGCCCGCCTTTTTGGAAAGAAGTCGATATTGAATTACAGAAGTGGCGAGGCCGAGGATCATCTGGCGACGTGGAAAACCGCAGTGCCCTCAATTCGAATGGCGGACCAGATCGTTGTTCCTTCAGGCTACCTCGTCGACGTTTTTGCTCGGTTTGGATTACGCGCGCGGGCCATCAACAACATCGTGGAACTCGATCGCTTTACTTTTCGCGAGCGTTCACCGTTGCGCCCGATATTCTTGACGAGTCGTCTACTGGAACCTCTATACAACGTACCGTGTGTCCTTCGTGCATTTGCAATCATCCAGCAGAAGTATCCTGAGGCGAGGCTGACCGTTGCAGCAGACGGTTTCTTACGAGCTGAACTTGAACAACTTGCTCGCGATCTTAAGTTGCGGAACTGCGAGTTCATAGGTTTTGTAAGCTTCGACGATATGCCTGCGCTTTACGATGCGGCTGATATTTATCTTTCGGCAACAAGCATCGACAATATGCCGAGTTCGATAACGGAAAGCATGGCGTGTGGACTGAATGTCGTGACGACTGACGGGGGTGGCGCTATCCCGTACATCATGACAGATGAAGTAACTGGTCTCATCGTCAACAGCGACGATCATGAAGCGCTGGCCCGCGAAGCATTCCGTCTACTGGATGACAATAACTTCGCATTGCAACTTGCTCACAACGCGCATCAGGCGAGCAAGAAGTTTACCTGGCCATATATTCGAGATGAATGGTTGGATCTTTATCGCAAGCTGTCTGAAAAAAACGACGTCAGTTTCAGTCGTACGAGTGAAAGCCAACTTCCGCTAGCCAAAACTGATTCAGCTGTTTAGAACAGCAGACCCTGACCCCCTATGAAGCAGGTTTTTCGCAAAGGACTTAAACACATCGTTGTGGCTGAAGCGCCCGTTCCCCAAGTGACGCCGAATCACGTTTTGGTAAGCCCCGTTTATTCGCTTATCAGCAGTGGAACTGAAAGCGCTAGCATTCACGAAGGCATTATCAAAGAGGTCGCTGAAGACCCCTCGCAACTGCGCAAGATTTGGGACGGGGTGAAGGTAATGGGCCCTCTCGCAACGCTAGCCGAAGTCCGGGCGAAGTTTGAGGAATATGCAACGCTCGGTTATGCCGGAGCAGGCATCATTGTTGACCGGCACCCTCTTGTAACTGAATTCGCGATTGGTGATCGCGTTGCTTACGGAGGAGAAGGTAGCGGCCATGGCCAGACTATCCTCGCATCGAAAAACGTTGTCGTTCGCGTACCCGATCAAGTTCCTTTTCAGCATGCCTGCTTCACTACTCTTGGAAGCATTGCTCTCAATTCCATCAGAATCTCGGAAGTAGGCGTTGGCGACGTCATAGTCGTTATCGGATTGGGTTTGGTCGGTCAGTTAGTTGCGCAGTTGGCACGAATTCAGGGAGCGCGAGTCATCGGGATTGATTTGCGAACGGCTCGTGTGGAACTAGCACGTAGGTTGGGAATCGATTTTGGTTTCGATGGCAATTCGGCGATCGATGAGGAAGTTAAGGCCTTAACGAATGGCGTCGGAGCAGACTGTGTGATCATTGCCGCGGCCGCAAAATCTGCGGGCCCATGCCAGCGCGCGTTACAAGTTTGCAAAGATCGTGGCCGCATCGTTGTTGTCGGTGCGGTGGAAATGAGTTTCCCGTGGGCCGAAATGTACGCGAAGGAGATAAAGCTCTTCATGTCGCGGGCGTATGGACCAGGAAGCTACGACCCCGAATATGAAGTGCTCGGACGCGATTATCCAATTGCCTACGTCCGTTGGACTGAGAAGCGCAACATGGAGGAATTTTTGCGACTGGTCGCTTTGGGTCGAATTGATCTTCAGCCGCTGATCACGCACGAGTTTGCTCTTGAAGATGCTCCCCGTGCTTACCAGGTGGTGAAGGATCCTACGTCGACTAGTCTCGGAGTGTTATTACGTTATGACGAAACCAATTCGTCAAACGGCGCTCACAGTTCCACTCAAGATCTGAAAGTAAAGCTGCCAACTCATGTAGCAAAGTCGGATCTGAAAGTTGGTCTGGTTGGTGCCGGCAATCTCGCGCGGTGGGCACACTTGCCCAGCTTGGCGAAAATACCGCACGTCAGTCTCCACGCTGTGTGTTCTAAAAGTGGCGCGCGAGGAAACACTTACGCTCGACGCTTTGGCGCATCGTACTTTTGTTCCGACTACCGGCAGATTCTCGATGATCCACAAATTGACGTAGTCATGGTTCTCAGCCGAAACCAGCATCATTTCTCTGAAGCGTTCGAAGCGCTTATGGCTGGCAAACACGTGTTTGTAGAAAAGCCAATGGCGTTAACTGAAGCTGAGTGTCGTGAGCTTTACAGAGCAGTTGTGGTTTCGGGTAGTCAGTTGACAGTTGGTTTCAATCGACGGTTCGCTCCGTTCTACAAAGAGCTAAAGGAATCGGTGCGAAAGCGTACCGGCCCCGCGGTGATTAATTGCCGCGTAAGCTCTCCCGGAATTTCAGGCTCCTATTGGATGGCAGATCCTTCGATCGGAGGAGCGATTCTTGGTGAGGCCGTTCACTTTGTTGATCTGATGTACTGGTTGCTGGAATCGGAACCGATAAGCGTATCTGCGTTTAGTCTCCCTACCGGCAAAGCGGCTCCCATTGGAGAGAATAATCTTGTTGCGACAATTCGTTTTGCTGACGGGTCGATTGCAACTTTGAATTACTCGACGATCGGCTCCAAGCGGATCCCGGGTGAACGAGTTGAAGTATTTGCTGACGGCCTAACGTCGATAGTAGAGGATTTCAAGCGCTTTTCGTCCTTTTCACGTATGAAGCGTGCGAAATCAACCCTCTGGGCTCGTAAGGGTTATGAAGAGCAGTTGCGCTCATTCTTTAAGAACATCGTCACCGGGGAATCGCCGCTAGTAACAGTGCGAGATGGCGCGCGCGCGACGATCGTGTGTTTGGAAATGATGAGATCAGCGCAAACGCAGATGCCTCGGGAGATTGACGTAGAAACTGTGTTGACGGGTGAGGCAGACGCAGTGTCCATTGAACCGGAAACAATGCCTGGGTGATATGAACGAATCAAACAGCCAACGAAAGAACCTTGATTCGTCTGAAACTCCAATTCGGCTGTTGCTGGTTGCCCCTGCTCTGAGGATCCTCGGCGGTCAAGCGGTTCAAGCTAATTACCTGCTCGAACATCTCCGCCGGGAGCCGATGTTTGAAGTCTCCTTCGTTCCGCACAATCCGAGGCTACCAGGTCCGTTGCGACTATTGCAGTCTGTCGCATACCTGCGCACGATCGTTACGTCTTTAGTCTATTGGATAAATCTGCTTATCGAAGTTCCTAAGCACGACATCGTTCATACATTTTCTGCGTCCTACTTGTCTTTCCTCCTGGCCCCAACCCCCGCAATCCTGATTGCAAAATTGTTCGGCAAGAAAGTTATTTTGAACTACCGTAGCGGTGAAGCGGAGGATCATCTCCGAACATGGCCTCGTACCGCTGTTCCGATCATGAAACTAGCGGATGAGCTTGTTGTCCCGTCACAATACTTAGTTGACGTATTCAAAAAATTTGGCCTGCATGCTGTTGCAGTGTCGAACATCTTCGATACGGATCGATTTAAGTTTCGAGAGCGCCAGCCTTTGTTGCCGATCTTTTTATCCAATCGGAATCTGTATCCGCTTTATAACGTCGCGTGTACCCTGCAGGCCTTTGCGAAAATCCAACAGAAGTTTCCAGACGCAAAGTTGATCATAGCGGGAGATGGCAGTGAACGGTCGAGGCTCGAGTCGTTCTCCCGCCGGTTGCGGCTTCAGAACGTCGAGTTTCGCGGACGTGTAGCGGCGAACAAAATGTACGAGTTATACGATGAAGCTCACATCTATCTGAATAGCCCGAACATCGACAACATGCCGGGATCAATTCTCGAGTCGTTTGCGTCCGGGTTACCGGTCGTCTCGACCAGCGCAGGCGGAATTCGATGGATTGTGAGTCACGGGAAAAATGGATTGCTTGTGCCACGAAACGATCATGAGGCGATGGCAGCATGGTCCATTCGATTGCTTCGGTCGCCTGAACTTGCCAGGTCCATCACAAGCAACGCATACGCAGAATGTGCTGCTTACATCTGGTCATCAGTTCGCGATCAATGGTTGGCGGTCTATCGGCGAGTAGCCGCTAATCAGTTTGGTGGTGCGCCTCGCGCGAGTACTGACCAGGTGATATTGGGTCGCGGATGATTATTTCTTCCAGGGAGGTAGAAAGAAACCGAAAAGCTGCAACCGTATCGGTTGTAATCCCTGCCTATAATTCCGCGCGTTATATCGCGCAAGCTTTGGATTCGGTCAAGGCACAGACGTTCAGCGATTACGAAGTAATCGTGGTGAACGATGGATCCGAGGACCGGGATGAACTCGAAGCGCAACTAGGCTCACATTCGCTCCAGATCATCTACATATCCCAAAACAACAAAGGTGTTAGCGCAGCAAGGAACGCGGCTATCAACGTCGCAAGCGGAGAGTTCTACGCACAACTTGACGCAGATGATCAATGGCTGCCCGATTATCTTCAGGTGCAACTTGCGTTCTTAAGAGATAACCCGGAAGTCGCGCTCGTTTATCCTAATGCGACGATCATTGGTGATATGGCGGGCGCCGAGCTGGAGTTTATGAAGATATCGCCGTCAGAGGGCGAAGTGACTTTTGAATCACTGATAAGAGAAAAGTGCCTGGTGATGACGTCAGTGACCGCGCGTATGAGTGCAGTCAGAGAAGCCGGTATGTTCGACGAAAATCTTCGGAGTTGTGAAGACTTTGATCTATGGCTGAGGATGGTAAAGAACGGCGCGCACCTGGCTTACCACCGCCAACAACTAGTGCTGTATCGACGGCACGAAGGGAGTCTGTCTTCTGACCGCGTTTGGATGACTCGTCATCTGCTCGCAGTCTTTGAAAAATGCGCGCAGAACTTAGACCTGACTACCGCTGAAACTGAAGCATTGAAAGAGCGAATTTCCCACCATCGGGCGATGCTGGGGTTATTCGAAGGCAAACGCGCCTTGAGCGCGGGAGGCGCAAGTGCAGCGCTAGTTCACTTTCAGAAAGCTAATGAGGAGTTGCGAAGCCCGAAGTTGGCCCTCGTTCTTTTCATTTTGCGACATGCTCCCTTGTTGGTGATTTGGGCTTTCCGAGCGCGCGGACGGCTACTTGTGAAGTCTGAAAATAATTTGAGTGGCTTCGATAACCCGCACCCAGGTACCTTTGCAGAGTCAGCTGGAGAAATTCAGACATCGGAATCTCACCGCCAGGCTTAAGAGATCTTTGTTGATGGACCACCGGCCCGAAGTCTCGATCGTAATTCCCACTTACAACCGCTCGACGCTTTTGCGGAACGCAGTCGAGAGTGTTTTAAGGCAAGATACCCACTGGACATTTGAAATCGTCATCGTCAATAACAACTCGACAGACGATACAGAAGCTGTCGCCCAGGATTTGATCAACCAGCATCCGGAAAAGGTGACCTATGTAGTCGAAACTAAGCAAGGTAATGCCTACGCACGAAACTGTGGGGTGAAAGCCGCCCAGGCCAACATCATCGCGTTCATTGATGACGACGTCACTGTTGAAAGCAACTGGTTGCGCGCGTGTATGGAAGTGCTCGCCTCTCACGAGGAGTTATCGTTTGTTGGTGGTAGCGTTTTACCTGAGTGGGATGAAGCTGCACCTGCGTGGCTAACCTCAGAACATTGGGCACCATTAGCGCTACTCGATTACGGTCCGAGCGAGTTTCGTATCAGTGGCAACAACCCACTTGGGCTGCTAACGGCTAACATCGCTTTTAGAAGAAATGTGTTCGACGAACTCGGTATGTTTTCGCCCGATCTCCAACGAGTAAACGATAGTATTGGCTCGATGGAGGATCACGAATTTCTCTTACGAGTGTGTCGCAGCGGCAAACAGGGAATGTACCTGCCCAATATGGTGGCAAAAGCGCCAGTCGATCGAGCACGCCTGACAAAGGAATACCATCGTCGCTGGCACACAGGTCACGGCCATTTCTATGCGTTGCTGCGAGACCCCGAATGGGAACGCTCGAAATTTTATTTGTTGGGCGTGCCATCGCATCTCTACAAGCAGACTGCCATAGACGCTCTTCGCTGGATGGGACGGACGGTAACTGCGAACACCCAGTCGGCGTTCACATCTGAATGTCGGCTGCGATTCTTTTACGGCTTCTATCGACAGCGAACGCGACGATCTTAGATTTCTAGAATCAAGCCCTCCAATCTTGCGGTTCGATTACAATTC
>JBKPMX010000107.1:0-19974 GCA_046765655.1 Acidobacteriota bacterium | reverse complement strand
GAGAATCCAATCACATTAGCTGGATTGGTAGCAAGAGGAAGATCGGCTTTGCCGTCCGATGCGAGGCGAGGCTCCCCCTCGCCGGAGTGCTCTTATCGAATGGGCTACGCCCCTGGTTCGGGCTCTGCCTCGATCTATCCTCAAGACTTAGCGGCTATTCACATCGGACGGCCAAGCCGTGACGACAAGACGTGATGGCCAAGCCGTGACGACAAGACGTGATGCCAGTCGACAGCGTTCGACGTGCGGAGCTACTTATCCCATTTCGCCGGTGCGCAGAAGGGGACGCTCATTAACTCGAGCTCTTCCGATAGAGCCGCCACCAGAACATCAACCGCATGGTTAGTCTGTACCGCCAGGCGCAGGTTCTGCTCCGACGAGCCGATCTTGTTGCTGCACTCTCGCACCATGATGCCATGTTTGACGAGCAGTCGATCGCGCAGTTGTGTGCCCGAAATCAATGGTGGCAGTTCGACATAAAGAAAGTTTGCTTTCGAAGGATATACGACAATCCCCGAGATCATACGAAGTTTCGCCCTCATGTACTCCCTGTCCATCGCAGCTTGTAAGAAGCTGCTTCGATACCTCTCCTTAAACTCCGTCACCGTTTTTAGCACGTACGCAGCAAGCCCGTTCACATTCCAAAACGCAAGACTGTTGCGCAAGCTCTCCGCACGAGCAGGCGCCGCGACAGCGTACCCGAGTCGCACGCCGTGCCAGCCTAACGACTTGCCAAGGCTCTTTACGACAATCAAGTTTGGATGGCGGAGAACGTCGAAGCCGGCACTCTCAACATCCGAGAAATCGATAAACGACTCGTCGATAACTACGGCATCTAAGTCAGTCAGCAATGCGAGAAGCTCTTCAACTTCTCTGTGCGTCATCCATGCACCCGTAGGGTTGTTCGGATTCGAAATGACAAGAGTCGCCGCGTCTACCTGACGAACGAACTGTGCAATCTCATGTGCATCAAGATGAAAACGATTTTCTCGTCCGCGGTGAATGAGGTGCAGTGCCGCTCCAAGCTCCTCCGGAAGGTCCGTCCAGCGGCTGAACGTTGGTACGTCCGTCACGATTGGCGTCTTCGCTGTTTGGCAAAGCCGGGTAATGATCTCGGTGGAACCGTTGCAAGGCACGATTGTATCGGCAGGCAAGCCAGTGATCTGTTCGAGGTGCTGCTGATGCACCATCGCGTAGTCGGGGTAATACCTCAGAATGTCGGGCAGATTGTCATGGACCAGCTTCAGCATCTCGGGAGGAGGGAAGTGAAGATTTACCGGTATACAGAAATCAAGCAGTTGTCGCGGAGAGGCAACGGCTTGCTGAACCGCAAAGAAAGATGGATTGTGTGAGCGAACATTGAACAGCTCACTGATGTCTCGAGTGCTCATAACATTCTCCAGTGTGCTTGGACGTTTGTCGTTCAGGGATTCTTCCAATTGATAGAGAAATCCCTACCCGTACTGAGAGAAGAGAGCAACAAGGAGAGTGCAGTTGTTTGTAGAACGACTAATGCGTGAAAACTTGCGCGGGTTTATTGATTAGTTATTCGCGAGTGAGAATGAACGAGAGGGAGTTTCCATTGGCCAGCCATCCGCCGTTCGAATAAGTGATAGGAAGATCCACAAAATCGTCCCCCGGACCATCCTTTAGCCACACCGGGGTTTGAACCTCAACGCAACGCAACAAGTAATGTTCTATGCCCGTGAAGACGCTGCGCCAGTAACCACCGTAGACGGTTTTGTACACAACGCCGCCGGTTTGAACGTAGACCTGTTTGCCGGTAAGGATTTTGTAGTTGATACGTCCGAGTAAATCGAATAGTCGACTCTGCTCGCGTGCACTGGGACTGGAAGTTACGCAGTGAGGTAGCCATTCATCAGACAGCACGTTGACCTCGTCAGCGCGCCAACTTTCAGGAGTGTAAGTGCTAACCTCGGATTTCATGGCGGCATTGAAAGTTTTAATACAAACGTCGCCGCCTGTCCATCATTTTCGAGCTATTCGCGCCGCATGGCAGGATAAAAAAAGTGGCATCACTCGCCACCTGGGCTGAATGATGCCACCGCGTGTTGTTTGGTCCGGGACTATGGTCGCGCGGACGCTGGCGTCGTTCGCGTGAGACCTCGATTAATGATCAGCTTCGCTTCAACACGTCGGTTTTGCGCGCGTCCTGATGCGGTAGTGTTGTCAGCGACAGATTCAGTTTTTCCATACCCCATCGGCGTGACGAAACGTCGCAGCGGAATCTTGTGCGAGACCGCGAGATATTGAACAACAGCCTCAGCTCGCGCTTGACTCAGTTTGAAGTTCTTCGCATCGCTGCCGGTCGAATCTGTGTGGCCGGCCACTTCGATCATGTAACCCTTCGCGGCCAGTGCTTTTTCTGCAAGCGTGTCGAGTTGTTGCTTCGCTTCTGGCGACAACACGGCGCTGTTAACTCTGAACGTGACGGCGACGGTGTCCTGCACATCGTAGTCGTCGAGAGCAGAGACTCGCTCGTTAACTGCTTTCACTTCTGTGCGTGCCTCGGCGGCGATGGCGTACAGCTCATCCATTTGTCCTGAGATGCGCTGTTGTTCCGCTTCGACAGGACCGACTCGCGTATCGGTAGTCGTCGCGGCTCGCATGTCTGACTCTCTGAATCTGATTTTGTCGGCGACAAGTTGTCCCTGAACGTCGCCGCGGCCTTCGACTTCGACGATCAGTCCGCGCAGAATGTCCGTGACCGGATACTTCTTGCCGCCACTGAAGAAACCGCCATAAGTCTTGATGCTTGTTCGATCTGTAATCAGAACCTGATAGTCGGTTCGATTGCGATCTCTGATCGTAAATGTATCGGCGTCTCGTCCGACGACGACTCCTTTAAATTTAAGTTTCGAGCCGTTCGGCACGGCCTGGATATTGGGATAACGATCCCGGGCCGTCTGCATGGTGGGCGTTTGCGCAAGCCCAGAGGTGCTGACGAGAAACAATAGTCCTGCGGCCAAACTCACAAAAAATAGCCGCCTCTTCGCTAGTCGAGAATTCATGCTAACTCACTCCCTTCACAGTATCGTCGAATGCAGACGACATTTCTTCGAGTCTAAATATGTCGAGGATTTTGTTGCGGGGGAAGTTAGATGAAGGGTAATGGAAAGGCGAAGCAAAAGGCAATCAGGCAATAAAAACACAATAAAGCGCGCCGTTTCCTATACGACGAAACCCGCGTTATCGTTCAAATCCGAGCGTCAGAACAGCGATCTTTGCCGCACTTGGTGGTCCTTCTTCTTTTCGTCGAAGACAGACCGCCCATTCAGCGACTTCGAAATCCGTTGCTCGTGACGGATCAGCGAATCAAAATCCGCTTGCGGTGCCAGCCGTTTTTCAACCATTTGCACAAAGCGATTGAGGCGCTGAAAACCTTCAAGCTTGTCTTTGTCGCCAACCCGCGCGGCATCCAAAGAGGTCCGCAGCAGGTTGAGCGATTCGTCATACGTCTTCAGAGGCACTGGAAACGGATGCCGATCCTTGCCACCGTGAGCAAAAGCAAAACGGGCGGGATCGGCAAACCGCGTGGGCGCACCGTGCACGACTTCTGCGACCAACGCCAGCGATTGAAGTGTGCGTGGTCCAAGCTTTTCCAACAGCAACAGGTCAGCGAAATCGTGAAGCTCGCGGTCATAAGCGACAGCGAGAACCGCGCCAAGCCGCTTTAGGTCTACATCTCGTTCTTTAATTTCGTGATGTTCAGGCATGCGCAGATAACGCGCTGCGTCTAATGCGACGTCGGGTCTCTCGCGTGTCAGTTCAAGCATCGCGCGCTGTGCCGGCTTCGCATCGGCATCAACGAGGTTCATGATTATTCCCAGGTTTTCCCCGACAATCGCGTTGTGTGGTTCCTGAACGAAGTCTTTTACCGCTGCCGAATGCCAGTGATAACGACGAGCCATTCCGTTCTTGTCATTTAGCCCTTGCTGGACCACCGCCCACTCACCGTCAGCAGTGACGACGAAACTATGTAAGTAGATCTGGAACCCGTCAGCGATTGCATTGTTGTCGACGCGAGCGGTGAGCCGGCTGGTTCGTACGAGTGCGTCGGCATCGAAGCCCCGCTTGTCGGCGAGCGACCGTAGTTCATATGGAGTGTTCCGGGAAAACCGGCCACGACCGCCGCAGATATACAACCCCAACTCATCAGAGCGCTCAGCGAGTCCTCGTTTCAGAGCCCCCATCACGGAAGTGGTTATGCCGGAAGAATGCCAGTCCATTCCCATCACCGCTCCGAACGCCTGAAACCAGAACGGATCGCTGAGGCGCGAAAGAAAGGCTGAGGTGCCGTAGTCGTGCACGATTGTTTCGGTGATCGCAGTTCCCAGTTTGGCCATACGGGTGGCCAGCCACTGTGGTACCCGACCACCATGGAGAGGCAGATCTGCGATTCCTGAACGCTTCATCAAAGTCATTGTAAGGGATCCTTCTCACGGGTTGCAGGTGCTGAACGTCTGACCAATCCGGTGATAAGGCGAGTTCGCTTTTTAGGTTTTACGCATGATCAGCGATACCAGCCGGCGATTGAAAAACGCTCGCCACGAGTGACTGGAGTTACTTCGTGTGTGAGTTCGGATCGGAAGGCTACTAGCGATCCCGACTCGACGGGCATTAGGAATTCCGGGAGTGGCTTACGATAGTCAGAGAACTTCAACGTACCGCCACTGTAACTTCCTTCTATTTGCCGATCGTTCTGTGAGTTGAGGAAGATGACGATTGAGATGCGTCGCTCAGCATCTGATGCGAGTCGGATTAATCCAGTATTTCCGTCTTGATGGGCCACAAAGAAATCGCCAACGTTGTAACGTAAAAACTGCGGCTCCTCACAATCGCGAAGCGAAACTTGGAAGTGCTTTTCGACCGGGGCCTTGTACTCCAGCAATCGCGTCGTCACGAGTTGAACAGTTTCCTGCGACACGTGCAGACGCGACGTCTTTCGCACTCGTTCATCAACTGTTCCTGAATCGGTACGACCGTAGACTGTTGCGGGGATGACTGTAGCGTTGCGTGCTTCAGTAATGATGTTTCTGCAGATGGATTCGCTGAGGAATTCCCGCGCTACTAACAGGTCATAAGCCGGCGATAATCGCATCGGGACTCAGTTCTCACATGATGCTCGACAGATTCTCTGCATTTGGCGGCACATGATACATTCACCAAATCTATTCCCGAAGGGAATAGCTTTAATAGCCGGGGACAACGTCCCCGGTAAGCGGCCTAACACCTTCGACCCTGTAAGGGTCGAACCTCAACCTCACGAAAGGATCCTTACAAATGTCTCAAACTCTCACAAGTTTATTGGCCCATCTTGTTTCGCAAAGCAGAAGGAGCATCACCGGAAACAAACGTTTAAGGAAGAGTTATTACAGTTTCTGGACGATTATGAGATTGATTACGACGAACGGTATCTGTGGAACTGAATGCGACCCCTACAGGGTCGGTAGCGTTTGACTCGCTTCCGGGGACGGCGTCCCCGGCTATTGGATGTCACGCCTGCGGCGTGAGCTAAACACAGAGGAGCCACCGAGCGAGTCGACGCCTTAGTTCACAAATCTTCGCAGCTGAACGCTCATGGCGAAGCCGATGGCGATGAAGGTAGCGATCAAAGATGCGAGACCAGCACTCATCAATGGCAGCGGCACACCTATCACGGGCGAGATTCCCAGCGCCATACCGATGTTGATGAAGACCTGAAATGTTAGGCCACCAACGATTGCCATGATTACGAGCATACCCGAGCGATCGGATGAACGCCGGGCGCCGGTGATCAATCGTGAGATTAAGACTGCGTATGCCAGCAGCACTAACACGCATCCTACAAAGCCAGTTGTTTCCGCCGTAACAGCATAGATAAAGTCAGTATGGGGTTCAGGCAGGAACTTCAAACTGCTCTGTGAATGCTCCGAAGACTGGCGCGAGCCAAACAGACCGCCTTCACCAACGGTGAGAATTGATTGCCACGTGTGGTAACCGATGCCGCGTCGGTCTGCGTTTTCGGGATCGTAAATGACGTTGATTCGCTCTTGCTGGTACTTCTTAACGAGATTCGTCTTCACTCCGATCCAGTAGGTCAGGGGGATCATGACTACGGCCAGAAGGGCAGTAGCGACCACGAGCCTTATCCGTATCGCTGACAGAAAGAGTACGACCGCAAGAATCGGCATGTACGTTAGGACAGAGCCCACGTCCGGTTCCAGGAGGATCAAGGCAATCGGGCATAAAAGTATGAGCCCGCCCACGATCATTTCTTTTATTGTCAGCGCTTGTGCTCGGTTCTTCCCGAAGTAGCGCGCTAGCATCATTGCCGTGGTTACCTTCACAAACTCGGAAGGCTGAAACTGTCCGATACCTGGTACCTTGATCCATGCCTGCTGGCCATTGATGCGCATGCCGATTCCTGGTAAGAGCACAACGACGAGTAGCACCAGGCCAAACACATAAAACACAGGCGCCCAGTTGAGTAGGCGGCGATAATCAGTGAAGGCAATCGCCAGCATTGCCACCATGCCGATACCCAGGCCAATCAACTGCTTGACCCAGAAAGACTGTGTCGGTTGCGCATAGTGAATCTGCACTGTGCCGAAGGCAACGATGCCGAGCGCCATAAACGCCAACACCCAATCGAAGTCGCGCCAACTGCGCTTATGAATTATTGCGGGCATTTATTTCTGAGCGATCTGAACGGCTCCGGGCGGTTCCGCATGGCGAGTCTTTCTATAGTAGACGTCGTAAATTCGTCGCACGGCAGGCGCCGCATGCATGCTCCCGAATCCGACGTTCTCAATTAAGGCGACCATAGCGATCTCCGGTTTGAAGGCTGGTGCGTACGAGACAAACCACGAGTGGTCCTTATTCTTACCGGTGTCCTTACCAAGACTGACAACTTGGGCAGTTCCTGTTTTGCCCGCGATATCGAAGCCGGCCATCCGTATGCCTGCACCTGTTCCGCCAGCATTCACAACCTGCCACATTCCCTGGACCACCGTCTGATCAATCTCCTGTGGAATTGGCAGCTTCTTTGGATTTGGCTTCGCTGGATCAAGAGGCTGAAAACCGACTGGTTGCTTGTAATCAGGAGTCCCGGGATTTCCCAGTGCGCGTACTTCTTTAAGAAGGTGCGGGATGTAAAGGTTTCCTCCTGTGCTTACTCCGGCGATCGTACGCAGCAGCGCTATTGGCGTAATTACGTCGTAGACCTGACCGAATGAGGAATAGACGGTGTCGATATCACGCCAGTCCGGATCTCGTGGTTGCATGCGACGTTTGAAATCAGGCGATGGAGTCCAGCTGATAACTTCATTTGGAAGGTCGATGCCGGTTCGCTTGTTTATATCAAACTCGTCCACCATCTTCATGATGCCGCCGATACCCATCTTCAAACCGAGACGATAGAAGTAACCGTCGCAGGAGTGTGTGATGGCAGTCTTGACGTCTGGCGTTCCATGGTTACCCATGCAGCGCGTGAACTTGTTGCCAATCGTGATACCGCCGCCGCAAACGAGATTTGAGTGCTCGAGGGTGATAGCGCCCTGTTCCAGTCCTGCGACGGACATTGGAATCTTCCACGTCGACCCTGGCGGATAGCGACTCTGAACAGCACGATTAAGCAGCGGTGTTTCGGGATCATTTAGCAGCGCCGCGTATTCTGCCTTGCCTTCCTTTGTAGTGATTCGCTGCGAGAAGAGGTTTGGATCGAAATTCGGAAACGAAGCGAGCGCGAGTATCTCGCCGTTGTTTGGATCCATCGCTATAATCACGCCGCGTTGAGTTACCGACGTTCGCAGTTGTTCCTCAGCAGCTTTTTGGAGATCTAGATCGATCGTCGTAACGAGGTCGCGACCTGGCGTCGGAGCTACAGTTTCGATCTCGTCTTGAATGCGACCGCGACTATCGACGACAACTTCTCGATAACCATCTTTGCCGCGCAAGTAGTCGTCGTAAATTTGTTCAATGCCGCTTTGGCCAATGATGTCGCCCGGCTTGAGGCCCTTGTCTTTGAACGTAGATTGCTTCAGTTGTTCCGGACTGATTTCACCTACGTACCCAAGTACGTGCGCGAGCATTCCGTCGGCTGGATATTTTCGCTGTGGCTGTTGTTCAATGCGGAGTTCAGGAAACTCAAGATTGTGAGCTTCAACCCATGCTATGTCATTTGACGTGGCGTCCTGCTTAACCTGGATCGATTCAAATGCCGGCATCGAGCTCACCAGATCAAACCGTTCCTTCAGAATGTCTTTGTCGATACCAAGTCCTTCCGCAAGTGGGTCGACCAACGACTGAAGATCTTTAACGTCTTCGCGCGACATGATGACGTTATAGATTGGGCGTGAGTCGACGATTGGTTCGCCGTTGCGATCGAAGATAACACCGCGAGGCGCCGGGATTGGCAAACGTCGTAGGCGTTGGTTCACAGCAATCTCGGCATACCGGTCGCCGCGAACAACCTGCAAGACGTAAAGTCTGATCCCCAACACTGTGAGCATCATTACGACCAGCACTTGGATGAATCGCAGCCGTGCGCGTAGGTTTTGTGAAGTGTCTTCGAATTTCATTTGACCCTCATCGTCTCCTCAACGACCCGGTAGATCTTCGCGCAACTCGCCGTCTGGTGGCAAATTGTCTTTGCTGTGCTGTGCGATTGGCAATAACTGAGTCAAGCATATAAAGGACTAACGTGCCGGCAATCGTAGTGGCAATCAACCGGTAAGACATCGTTTGCATTAGAGGTTTCACTGGTGGATAGCCCAGCAAACGATGCCAGAAGACGTAAACCGCTGAGTCAAGAACGGTGGCCGCTGCCAACACTGGAATGCGAACCAGCGGGTTCTCCAAGTTTACTCTTGTCGCTGCAAAATAGATGATGTAGGCAGTAAGCGTTTTTGAAAAACCGCCGGCACCGATCAAGCCGCCGCTGGACGCATCGACGATTATTCCTGCCAAGGTGCCGACAACTAGTGCCTGCCATGCATCACGTTGCAGCGCGATGTAAACAACTACGATCAGCGGAAAGTCGATGTAGGAGAGGGGTGGCCACAGAATGCGCAGGGATAGCTGCAACAGTATGGAAAGAGCTAAGACTGCGGCGATCTTAAGTTGCGGCATTTGCGTATTGCAGATTGCCAATTGCCGATTGCCAATTGGCCCCACCTGGAGTCAGAGAGCGATCTTTAAAAAAATCTGCGCGATTTACAATTCGCCGGCAATTGGCAATCGGCAATGCACTCACTGTTTCTTTTTCTCAACGTTGGGAAGAGTTTGGGCTGGCGCCGTTCTCTGGGGAGCTTCGTAGAGCAGAACGGCTACTTCTTCTAATCGGTCCAATCTTGCGCCTGGGCGGATCAGAATCTGATGAGGTTGAGTTGCTGTGCCGTTCTTAACGTCGACGATTTCTCCTACATTTAATCCTGCCGGATAAATTCCGTCCTGCCCGGTCGTCACGACGAAATCTCCGACAGTCACTTTTTCCAAACCTGAAACGTAACGCATTTCGATCAAGCCGAGATCGGGACGACCGCGGACCGAACCGAGCGCACCTGATTCACCCAGTTGGCCCACCACTGCTCCCGCACCCGCTTTTTCGTCCGTAACGAGCATGACTTGCGACGCCCAGGGACTCACGGTTACCACACGACCGACGATCCCGGTCGCTGAAACAACCGGCATATTAACTTTGACGCCTGAACTACTGCCGCGATCGATCGTGATGGTGTTGAACCAAATCGAAGGGTCACGGGCAATGACTCGAGCGGGGACCGTCTGATACGTGTTCTGGTCGCGAAGACCGAGCAAACCCTTCAAGCGTTCATTTTCAGCTGTCTGCAAACGAGCGTTATGAAGTTCGCTTTCCATCTCCGTGACACGCTGTTTGAGTTGTTCATTCTCTGCAGCGATGCTGTGGAAATTGAATATCTGGCGGAAGAAGTTTGAGGTTGCACCGCCGGCTTTAGACGAAACATTTTGAACGGGTGTCGCGACCGTTTGCGTCCACACGCGAACCATTTGCTGTCCACCCTGACTGTCGCGGGCGTCAATTGCCATAATAACGACGTTGGCGAGTAGCAATCCAATCAACCACAGCGGAGCTTTCTGCCGAATCTCTCTTTGTGTACGAACAGTGGCCATCTTAACTACTGATAACTTTTGCTGCCGTTACATTCCGCTTGTCATTGTGTTTTCCCACTTGACGCGCTTTAGCAGGTCGAAATCCGAAAGCATCTTGCCAGTGCCGAGAACGACGGATGCGAGTGGGTCGTCCGCCAGCGATACGGGAAGGCCAGTTTCTATCGACAGCCGCTTATCGAGATTCTTCAACAGCGCGCCGCCGCCGGTCAGTACAATCCCGCGCTCAACGATATCTGCTGAAAGCTCCGGTGGCGTTCTTTCCAGCGCTACGCGCACGGCGTTAATAATCGTCGAAACCGAATCCGCGAGTGCCTCGCGCACTTCTTCATCGGTAATCGTGATCGTCTTCGGAATTCCTTCGATCAGATTTCGACCGCGAACTTCATAAGAGAGCGGTTCGTCGAGTGGGTAAGCCGAACCTAGCTCTATCTTAATCGCTTCAGCAGTTCGTTCGCCGATGAGCAAGTTGTACTTGCGCTTGATGTACTGAATGATTGCTTCGTCCATCTCATTACCCGCAACGCGAACCGCGCGCGAGTAAACGATACCGCTCAAACTGATAACTGCGATGTCCGTTGTGCCACCGCCGATGTCTACCACCATGTTGCCGTGCGGCTCGGTGATTGGTAGTCCGGCGCCGATTGCTGCTGCCATGGCTTCTTCGACGAGATAAACCTCCGAAGCTTTCGCGCGATAGGCTGAGTCTTCCACTGCGCGTCGTTCCACCTGCGTGATTTCGGATGGAATGCCGATGACGACTCGCGGGCTCACCCACGTCTTGCCATTGTGTGCCTTCCGAATAAAGTGTTGGAGCATCTTCTCCGTCACTTCGAAGTTGGCAATAACGCCATCTTTCATCGGACGAATGGCAACGATGTTACCAGGGGTGCGGCCAAGCATGTCTTTCGCGTCACGGCCAACAGCTTCGACCTGATTTGTTACCTTGTTAATAGCCACGATTGACGGTTCAGATACGACGATGCCGCGCCCTTTTGCATAAACCAGCGTGTTTGCCGTTCCAAGATCTATGGCGAGGTCGCTGGAAAACAGACTAAAGATCGATTTCAAAGCCATCTGTTAGATTCACTTCCCGTGTTTAAGAATGAAACTTCGGGTGGGATCGGCGGTAATGTTAGTAACTAGCGAATCCCAATGGCCCGGCTCTGACGACCCTGCAGCTGGTCCTATGACTCCGGGGATGTCGGGAGGCTCCTTACTCTATTCGACGCACCAAACACGTCCGAACTACCTAAGATACACTGTGAACGTTTAACCGTAAACCGGAAACTTCTAAAGGATTTGCCCGTTTGGGGTAGATCTCAATTCACTGTCTCAGGTTTAGTTGTCTGGTCAGCAGAGTCGCTCTGAGCATTGAGGGCTTCAGCATGGGCCGGATCTGCTGGCGGGGGTCCGGCTGCGAACTTCACGCAGTTCTTACTTGCTGCTTTCGCTTCGTACATCGCGGTGTCTGCACAGGCGATCAACTGCTGGGGAGATGAGGCGTGAAGCGGGAACGCGGCAACGCCAAAACTGGCAGTGAGGGAGAGATGCAAACGTCGTCCACCGGTGAACTGGTATCTGCATATCTTTTGGCGAATTCGTTCAGCGACAGCGCCGGCGAGTTCGGTTCCAGTGTCAGGCAGAACGATTACGAATTCGTCGCCACCGTAACGCGCAACCGCATCGGTGTCGCGGATTGAAGAAAGAATCACAGCCGCCATCTCCATCAGCACATGCGAGCCGACCAGGTGACCGTGTTCGTCGTTGATTCGTTTGAAATCGTCGAGATCGAGAAACAGTGCGGCGACACTCGATCCGTAACGTCGCGCACGCCGGATTTCATTCAGCAAGAACTGACGGAGATAGCGCGCGTTGTGAAGTTTGGTCAGATCGTCTGTTTGCGACAGGCGTTCAGCCTCAGCGATCCGAACGGCATTGGCCAGCGCTGACGCGATTGGATGGGCCAGCGCATCAAGCAAAGCTACTTCTGACCGTTTGAAGTTTCGCATGCTGCCAGTTTCACGTACGCCCTCCATCACGCCAAGTATGCGCTCGCCACAGATCAGCGGCACGGCCACGGTGAAGTTTCTGCGCTCTTTCCGCTTGATGGTTCCCATTCCGTTGGCAGCCAACTTTACGGCCTTCGATTCTGAACCGAGAGGCACGGCGGAGTCTCCCGTAAGAGCGCGTCGCCAATGTTCGTCGTTCTCTACTTCTTCGGGTTGATCTGAAGTCCTGATGGCAATGGTTTCCAATGCTGAGCCATCAAATCCTTTCGTCTCTGACACGAGATAGATGGTCCAGCGATCGGCGTAAACCAGTTTCTGCAATCCTTTCAGAGCGCTGTTCGCCGCGTCGTTTTGATCGCCAATGAAGTGTAATGACGAGACGAGATCGAATGCCGAACGCAGACTGCTGCTCCTTAACCGTTTCGGCAACGCATTTGATCCGGCAGAGACTGGTTTATCGAGCATGCCAGTCAGTCGAAGTTCGCCACTGCCCTGTCCTTCGATTTCTCGCAAGAGGGCTGGGAGTTGTGCGGCCTTGTCGGCAATAGCGCGAAAGCCGAGTCTTTTTAGTGTTGCGCTGTCAAGACTGCGAAGATTATGGCTTTGAAAACCGTAGACATGTCGACGACACGCAATGAGCGGAACGCCCGGCCAAAAAGCTTTCGCATGATCGATCGCCGTGTGCAACTCAACCATGTCAGCACCAGCAACCACCTCATAAAGCACTGCCAGTGGCGGTGGTCCAAGCGCTTCTGAGGTCGGCTGAGATTCGCGCTCACGTGCCAACGCAACCTCCACCTCAACCTCACGCAGACCCTCGATCAGAGTTTTTACACCAGCTGATCTCAACGCCTCGATCAATTCGTAAGCGGGCGCTTCGTGAGCATCAGTTAGTAATACTACGTGACTGGCCATTGTTCCCTTACCTTGACGTTCAACCTCTTCGCGCTGCTCTGCCCGAAAGCGGAAGCTTGTACTGACTTGAATTGCCTTGTGAGTCCTGCGCGTCGACTATGACGTCGCGTGATCCAGCTACAGAGATCTGAATCTGAAACGTGCCGTCGCTGGGAACGAGTGCCTCACGCCCACTGACGCGTATGGTCGTGCCAGGTTCTGCGCGGCCACGCACCAGATAGATATTGCCTCCAAGAAACTCTGCGGCGAGGTTCGAAACAGCGACTTCCGATCCAGTGCCACGCTGAGTCACGACGAACTTGCGGGGTTCACTCCAGTCACTTGTTTGCCCGCTGGTGGCTGTTGCTCGCACGCGCCAGAAGTAAACGCCGGGTCGCAAGTCACTCGCGCCGAATTCAGTCGCCACTAACTGATCACGTTCGATAACTTTTCCATCCGCAACAAAGAATGGAGAAGTAGCAACTTCGACTCGGTAGTACGCAGCTGTGCCTGACTGAGGTCGCTGCCATTTGAGTCCAATACCGGCGGATCCACTTTCGCCAACGAAAACTTTTTGCAAGTCATGTGGTTCAGAAGGCATCGGAACATCGAGCAGTCTCTGAGGACGAGAGATCGTGCCCTGATTGTTAATTGAGACGTACTCGTTCGCCTGAATCGAAGTCTTATCTCCAGCGCGGTTTGTTGTTTCAACCGCACCAGCGTTGACTCGAATTTCTTCGGTTCCTTCCGGGTTTACACCGAAGCTCGCACCAGTCTGATCGCCGAGTTTACTCTTGGCCTTTGGCGTTTCAACTACGTTCGTAGCGCCTTCTCCTTGTACTTCGGTCTTCACGTAAAGCTGTCCGCTGTCGACTACAACGTGGACGTTACTCTTTTTTCCATCGTCGGCTCGTGCGTTGTCGCGCACGATGATCGTACTGTTTGGCTTAACCACCAACGTCGAGCCGTCGGCGAGACTGATTCGCGCCCGACCGCTGGCCTGAGTCTGGACCGTGTCGCCCGGGTAGAGTTCAGTATCGGAGCTGGCCTGGATTGTCTCGCGAGTTGCCGCCCTCACGACACGAACATCACCTTCGAAGGATATGAATCGGGCACCGGATGGGGACTTGATCTCCGCGACGTGTTTGAGTGGATTGCCATATTTCCATACGTAGAGTGCTGCCCCGGCGGCCACGCCGCAGAGCACAAATATGGTGATCATCAGATAGATGAACCGCTTCTCAATGATCCACCAATCGAAGGCGAAACGACTAGTTTTATTGGGCATGGGGGGTCGGTACTTCTGAGGGGCAGAGTGTTGAGTTGATTTGCGTGGCCAAAAGCTCGACCGCTTTCGACCCTTTGACCCGCACAATTAAGCGTGATTACCTGACCGCGGCGTGGGCGGCAGGTGCGGACGGCAGCGAATAACTGCCAGTAGGAAATCTAACACAGCCGGAGACGACGGTTCAAGACTGTTTATCACTGAACCTAGACTGTTTTAGCGTTATTTGTGAACTTTTTCGGCGGGATCTCTGTCGGTTGCTGGTCGGCCGTCTGAATCAAAGGGGGAATCAGTTCGTTCGTCGTCACCTTTTGCGGCAAGTCCTCCCTCCTGAGAGTCAGCCGCGCCGGACTCCAAAGACGCCTCTGCGGGAGTATCGTCGAAGCCTGGAGGAAGGTCGACATCGTAAGAGGCTGCCTTATGAGGCTTGAACAGTATTGAGGCGACCACTGAACCAGCAAGCACAATAGCCACGAAAATCAGTGAGGCCCAGATGGGGATTTCAATGTGAACCGCCACCAGTAGCATCTTCACGCCAATGAACGTGAGCACAATTGCCAGGCCCGTCCGTAGGTAGTGAAATTTGTCGATGACGCCGGCGAGCAGGAAATACATCGAACGCAGACCCAGGATCGCGAAGACATTAGACGTGTATACGATGAAGGTATTGGTTGTAATCGCAAAGATCGCGGGAATTGAGTCGACGGCAAAAACCAGATCGGTAACCTCAACAACAATCAGCACCAAAAGAAGCAGCGTTCCTGTACGACGGCGACCGACCTTTGTAAAGAATTTGCTTTCCTCGTAATAGCGCGTGATTGGAAGAAAGCGCGTAACGAGTCTCACCACCGGATTGTGTTCGGGTTGGATCTCGGTCTCTTCCTGCTTGAACATCTTGAGGCCGGTGTAAACAAGGAAGGCACCGAAGATGTATATGATCCAGTGAAAGCGATTGATCAGGGCCGCGCCTACAAAGATCATCGTGAGGCGCATTATGAGGGCGCCCATGACACCCCAAAACAGAACACGGTGCTGAAACTTTGCAGGGACTTTGAAGTACGAGAAGATGAGCAGGAAGACAAACAGATTGTCTACTGACAACGACAACTCGATGAGATACCCAGTTAAGAATTTGAGTCCGAGGTCGGAGCCGAGGTACCCAAAGACTACCCCAGCAAACATCATTGCGAGCGAGATCCAAACACCACTCCAAATCCATGCTTCGCGGTAAGTGATCGTGTGGCTTTTACGATTGAAGAGGCCGAGGTCAAGGCTCAACATCATGAGGATAAAGACACTGAATCCAATCCAGAGCCATGTTGAACCGCTAATTGCATCCATGCAGGGCAGTAACAATAGCATCCGAGTTTGGCTGTAGCAAATTTGTCAGTTGCGGCGTCGGCGCTAGTCGATAGTCAGTGGTTCCACTACGTCGGGCGACGGACCACCGACAAGGGATCACGCTCTACTGACAACCGACAACGGGCCTACCTACAAAGGCGGGGTGTGGAGTTGCGACCGCGGGCGTCGTCCCGCTACAATCCGCGATTTGCTGAAAGGGAAATAAATGCTCAAACAACTTGGACGCCTTGAACGAACTCGCAACATCATCATCCTCGGTTTTGCCGTTTTGATGGCTGTGAGTCTCGTCATTTTCTACGCGCCGGGTCGCTCGGCCACCACCATAAACCCCGCCACGAGTACTGAAGTCGTTGCCAAAGTCGGCTCCGACAAGGTTACCGTCGCCGACATAATGTTGGTGCGGGAAAGCTTTCGGCAGCGTTTTGGTGGACAGATCCCGCTCTCGCAGTTGGGCGGCAACCGTAGCTTCCTCGAGAGTTTGATCGCGAAACACGTTATGAGGCAGGAAGCAGAACGCCTGGGCCTCTCAGCTAGCGATGCAGAAGTTGCAGAACGCATCAGGCGACAATTCTCTGACGCGTCAGGAGCGTTCGTTGGTTCTGAAAGATACAAGGACAGCGTCATCCCTCGTTACGGCAGCGTTGAGAAGTTTGAGAATGAATTGCGCGATGAAATCGCCCAGGAAAAATTGCGGGCGTTCATCACGTCGAGCGTCAATGTTTCTGACGACGAGGTTCAGCAAGAGTACAAACGCAAAGAGACGTCATTCGATGTTAGCTATGTGATCGTCAGCGCTGACAAGCTTGCGGAGAAGATCCAACCTTCAGACGCTGACCTGCGCACTTACTACGATGCTCACAAAACTGACCTTCGCTATCTCGAACCACAACGAAAAGTACGGTACCTCTTTGTGGATCAGGAGAAGGCAGCGTCGAAAGTGCAGGTTTCAGATCAGGAACTGAAGGCTGAGTACGACAAGCTGGCCCCAGAATTCAAACAAGCGGGAGTTAAGGTGCAGCAGATCCTGCTGAAAGTCGCACGTAAGGATCTCGATCCGCAGGTCGAACAAAAGGGGAAAGATCTGGTTGCAAAGTTACGCGGACAGACCGGTCAAGTGAGTGAACAAGCATTCGCAGAAGCAGCGCGCGGCAATTCCGAAGATCCAGCGACAGCAAGTAATGGAGGCTTTCTCGCGAATCCCGTCAAGAAGAATCCTAATAAGCCGCAGGCGCTTTATGAACGCGCAGTCGATATGCAACCTGGCGAAATTACAGATCCAATTCGCTACGGAGGCAATTGGTATATCTTGCGTCGCGGTGACCCGGTGCCGAAAACATTTGAGGCTGCGAAACAGGAGATTCTGGTTTCACTTCGGAACCGCCGCAGCTATACGGAGGCGTTGAAGGTCGCTACGAAGGCATATCAACGACTGAAGGAAACCAAAGATATCCAGAAAGTCGCACAGGAAGTCGCCGGCGAAGCGAACATGACAGCGGCAGATATGGTGCGCGAGACGCCGTACATAAAACCCGGAGACGACGTTAAAGATATCGGTACCAATCAACAGTTCGAGTCGGCTGTTGCGCAATTGAACAATCCAAACGACATTGGTGAACCGACCGGAATTAAGGGAGGTTTTGCGATCCCGATCCTCGTCGACAAGAAAGAACCGCGCATTCCGGAGTTCGATGAGGTAAAGACGCAAATAGCGGATCTCGTTAAGAAGCAACGGGCGAAAGACGATCTGGAGCAGAAGGCAAAGAGTCTGCTTTCGTCCGTTACGTCTCCGGATGGACTCAAAGCCGCTGGCGAAAAAGAGGGATTCGAAGGCGATGTTGATAAAGATTTCAAAGTCGGTTCATCAATCGGAAAGCTGGAACCGAATGCAGCATTGGACGAGCAAATCTTCGCGATGAAGGCTGGTGAAGTTGCCAAGAACCCGGTAAAGGTTGGTGAGAACTGGGTCGTGTTCGGAGTAACGAAACGCAAAGACGCCGAGATGTCGGAATTTGCGACGAAGCGGGATGACGTTCGGCAAACGATGTTGAGTCAGCGACAAGGTCAAGTCTTCGAAGATTACATTACGGCTGTCCAGCAACGTATGAAGCGTGAAGGATCCATAAAGATCTACGAGGATGTGCTGAATTCAATTGAGGAACCGGAAGAACCGACGGCGGCTCCAGGACTACCGCCAGGATTGAACTTTCCAAGTAAGCAGTAATTGGTCAGGGTGATGAGTGATAAGTGATTACTAGTTGGCACTTATCACCCGTCACCCCGTCACTGCTCCCTTGTCTCATCACTCATTACTTATCACTCATCAGTTTCCCAAGAACGGAGCGATCTCAGATTGGGCCACGGCGGTGCGAACCTGAAGTTCGTTCGCCTGACTTGAGATTTTCAGATTAGCTAACGCGCTTTTTGCGAGTACCCCTTTGGCACCCGTCAATCGACCCACGAAGAACGCGCCAAATTGTTTAAGGCCTTCCAAGGTGTCTGCCAGACTGCGAGCTGAAGGTGCATCAACAGTTCGAGCGGCGAGGAACACAGCAACATCCTTCGGTGTAGTGCCGACGGAACCATAGACCTGGCGCAAGGCAGATAGATCCTGTGCGATTGGTGCATTCCCGATGTCGATATTTTTAATCAGCTGTTCTGAGATGTTGCTGCCGAATCCGATCACTGCATTAGGGTCGCGATTAGCAAGTGCGATCAGTTCCGCGTTCCGACGTTGGCGATTGCGGCTAACGTCAATCACTGATCGAATGTTCTCCGGATTGGCAAGTGCCAGCGTGTTTGCATCCAGCGGCGCCACGGCTATTTCTTTAACATTAAAATCGAACATTCCAAAAATGCTGATATTTTCGTCGACAGTGAAGATGTAGATCGTTTTACCCTGGTACTTCTCTTCACGATATTTCCCGTCGGCCGCCGCTCTTCCTGCGGCAACCATCGCACCCGAATTGAAGGTTCCAGTGGCTAGCGCAACCGTTTGCACTTTCGTGATCCCTGGTGATGGATAAGTGTACTTAACACCGAGGGCGAGTTGATCGAAGGACCTCGCGTCCAGTCCCGTACGAGTCTTGAAGCGATCCAGGTCCGCATTGACTTCAGCGAGCTTCGACGGATTCGTTGCTAACACCTGAGGCAGAACTTCGTTCAGCAGACTGTGAAGCTTTACCTGTGCGACTCCGTCTGATTCAGGCAACGACGCCATCAAACTCGGCGGTGCCTGGGCGGCCGTGGCTTTCGGTCGAGTCTGACCGTTCACTTTGAATGCGGCGAGACTGAAAACGATTGCAGCCAGTACGAAAAGTCTTAATTTCACTTTCTGAACCTTCCTTTAAAAAAGCTTTGCTAAAAACAACGCTTCCGTCCGATGCCGCCTCTGACACGCGAGGTTGGCTCAAATCACTTGATTCGCTGTTGCAGGACCTGCATCTTCACCTTCTGGTAGTCCTTTGGTATGGCGAAAAGCGCTTTATCAACACTCAACGACACCTTCGATAGTTCCATCCTGCGAGTACCTGCCTCAGAGTGCGTCTCGGATTTTACAGGCATTCCCAACGCCTCATCGATCCAAATCAAGGTCTCACTTTCGCTAACGCTGCCATTGGTCTCAGTATTAACCGTTACCTTGTATTTCGTGGTGGTCGTTCCGTTCACTGTCTCCGCTCCCAGGTTCTGATACGTGCTCTGGATCGGCGCTGTATGGACGTATACCTCTTCAAAACCGTCTTGATCGTCTTGGCCTCGAACGAATGTGCCCGGTCCGACCATCTCGGCGTAGATCTTCTCATCAGGAACAAGAACGAAGTTTCCTGTAGGGAGATCTAGATAAACCACTCTCTTTCCACCGGAATTGTCTTCTTCTCTTCGCTTGTCACCATCTCTCGCGATCGTAACTGTGCTCGCGCTCGACTGTCCGGAAACACTCGGCGTGAACGAAATTGACCGCACTGCCTGATAAGTTTCAGGTTCCTTAGTCTTAAACGGAGGAGTGGAGGTGACTACTGACGATGACGACGTTTGGACCGACGGCTGAGCTGCTTTGGAGCAGGAGAGCGAGTAAATCGCGGTGACGAGCAGAATCGTGAGTAGACGCCAACGCGAAACGACCACTGCTCACACCCGTTCCAGCAGCAGCGCAAGGCCCATTCCCCCGCTTACGCACAGCGTCGCGAGACCGAGCTTCGACTTCCGCTTCGCCATTTCATGGATCAGAGTTGTTGTTATACGCACGCCAGTGCAGCCGATTGGATGGCCTAAAGC
>JBKPMX010000106.1:0-23860 GCA_046765655.1 Acidobacteriota bacterium | reverse complement strand
CGAATGGGGTCAGGCGCTGCCGCCTGTGTGAGCATTCTACAATTAATTTTGACGAAACGGTTAACGACAAGTCGACGAGACAAAAAGGGCGCCAATGATTGGGCGCCCTTTTCAACAGCCAACATTGGTTGGCGGTCACTTTCTTGAAGTCTCGGCTTTAGGGCCGATGTATTTCTCGAACCATTCCAGGTTTGCCTTCATTGCCGCCAACTGCATCTTCGGTTCAGTTGGTCCATGCGGCTGGCGCGGCAGTACGAGCATTCGTGTCGGGACGCCTTTCACTTTTAGGGCGTTGTAGAACTCGTAGCCCTGGGAAATCGGAACGCGGATGTCGGCGTCGCCCTGTTGGATCATCGTCGGCGTTACAACATTCTTGACGTTAAAGATTGGTGAATGCTTCTGATAGAGGTCCATCGCCTCGTAGAACTGACCGCCGAAGTAATCTGGCACAAACGCGGGAATGTCTGAGGTGCCGTTGAAGCTCATCAGATTCGTTACGGGCGCTCCGGCTGACGCAGCTTTGAACCGGTTCGTTTGCGTCACGATCCACGAGGTCATAAAGCCACCGTAGCTCCAGCCCATCACGCCGAGTCGATCAGGATCCGCGACACCCATTTCGATCACCTTATCAACACCCGCCATCAGGTCCTCATAATCACCGAACCCCCAGTCCTTGAGATTGGCGCGACGGAAGTCAACGCCGTAGCCGCTTGAGCCACGCGGGTTGGCACGGAGAATCGCGTAACCACGCGAAGCGAACGTTGCGAGTGGGTAAACACCACGACCACCAATGTATGTCTGTTGAAATACTCCGGCTGGACCACCATGGACATTCAGTATGAATGGAACACGCTGCCCCGCTTGATATCCAACCGGGTACGTCAGCAACCCTTCGATCTGTTTTCCATCTTTCGATTTCCAGGTGATGACTTCAGTGCGGCCGACGGGGGGAAGCTTGAGGTCGCGATTAGCGCTGCTGATTTGTACAGGTTCTAATTTCGCCACCGGCGACACAAACACTTCGCCTGGTGTGTCGGCCGTTTGGCGTACCATGCCGAACATGGTCCCGTTGCGATTCAGATTAGCCGCGCCGTATACAGCTGTCGATGCTTTGATCTCATCGATGCGATTTGCCACAACGTCGATGACGTAAAACTGAGTCCCTGTTCCCTTGGCTTCGGTGAAGTAAATGCGTTTGCTATCAGCCGACCAGCCTGCGATGCCGGGTCCGCCATCGAAAGACGCAGCGAGTGTCTTGGGTTGGCCACCGGTAGTTGAAAAGATCTGGATGAAACCGCTCTGCGCCCAACGCGGTGGGTTGTCGCTAAGCTGGATTGCGATCGACTTTCCATCCGGCGAGTAAACCGGTGAACTTTCCGCAGCAGGAGTGTTGGCTAGCACGGTCACGTTGCCGCTCGCGACGTCAACGATAGAAACATCGGCTGTGGTCCAGTCGTTTGCAAGCGGCGTCTTTGTATAGCTAAACGCGATGTGTGAACTGTCTGCTGACCAATCAAAATCTGTAACCTGATAGTTCTGGGTCGTGAGCTTCTTTGGTTCGCGCTTACCGTTACCATCCTTCTGAACACTGATTACGTAGAGTCGCGACAGCTTGATGTTTTCGTCTACCCAACGAAAGTCGTTGCGACCCTTGTCGTTCTTTTCTTCGTCATCCGTTTTGGCGTCGGTCATCGTGAAGGCGATCGAGCGGCCATCTGGCGCCCATGCAAAGTTGCCGACCCCGGTCTTCACGTCAGTCAACGGTTCAGCCTCGCCGCCGTTGACGCTCAGCAGGTAGAGGTTGCTCTTATTGTCTTTGCGATTTGAAGTGAAGGCGATCCAATTGCCGTCAGGGGACCATTGGGGATTCCCGGACGACTTGTCACCAAATGTCAGCTGGAAGTTTTGTTTGTTATCGATGTTTGCCATCCAGATCTGAGTCACAAACTCACTTCGGTCGGCGGTTGTCACGGCTTCAGAGACGGTGTAGACGATTCGCTTCGCATCGGGCGAAACGCGCGGCGATCCGACTGCTTTGACTTTGATCTGAAGTTCCGGATCCCAAGTTGATTGTGCTGCGACGGCGGAGGCGAAAAGAACTACAACAATGGAAGCTGACAGTAGGGATTTCATCACAGTTCTCCTGATTGGAAACGAATGGTTGGCGAAGGTGTCTCTGGTTATTTCCGAGAGCGGAAAGTTATATAGCGCGGTAACGAAAGTCAACCCAATTCCGCACAGATACTGCCGCCTATTCCATTATCTCTACCAGGTGTTGTCGATGGTTGGGAGCAGGAAAGGGATCGGGCCAGAATTCAAGCAGCTTCTGAATCTTTCCATCGACAACGTGAAAGAATGAAATGGCGCGGGCTTGCTGAACTCCATCGGTGACCAAAACGTCGCTGACCGCCTCGTCGCCATCGACCAGGATCCGATTGATCGTAAACTTCCAAACGCCATGAGCCGGATACTCTGCATTCATTCTTCCGAAGTTTTCACGGCCGCGAATACGTTCTCCTGATTGCGGCCACTCCAACACAAAATCATCACTCAATACTTCACCGACTGAGTGGAAGTCGTTCGATTGCATTAACGCCCAGAATCTTTTCACCACTTCGGTTGTAGTCATTACCAATCCTCCAATGGGCACTCCGATAGGAGTGGCATATTTATAGTATCGGGCTGTCAGGGTTGATCGCACTCTTTTAGGAGTGCGGGTGTTGTATGGCGCGTAGGCTATAAACATCGCACCCCAAACGGGGGGCGCCGTGCCCCCAACGATCGCCGCTGTAAACATCGTAGCCGCTACGCGGTGATGTTCTGCGCATCGTGGTAGCATTGTTCCGTGGGTGATCGAATCTTTATTGACGATTGTGAAGAGTTGAAAGACCTGGCGCCCGTCGCGGCGGCGCCGATTCGGTATCACGTTTTTGTGTGCACCGGTAAATCCTGTTCGAAGGTCGACAGTGAAAAAGTTAAGGACGCTTTCGAAGAGGAACTCAAGTCGCGCGGTGTTCTTTTTGGCAAAGAGAAGAAAGGGAAGAACCCGAACGGCAGTGTTGTTGTAACCGAATGTGGCTCGGTTGGTTTTTGTGCGATTGGTGCGGCAGTGATGGTCTATCCGGATGGAGTTTGGTACGCGCAAGTTCGTGAAGAGGACGTTTCGGAGATTGTCGAAGAACACCTCATGAACGACCGTGTTGTGGAACGGTTGGCCCTCTTGAAGATTGAACGGTAGACAACAGCAGAAAGCCTACTGCCTTCTGCCTACTGCTTATTAACTTCTTGCAGCGCGTTCTTTAGGTTTCCAGCGCAGCACCGGCTTTCTTGCTGCGGCTGCTTCATCGAGTCGGCCGATGCGAGTGTTGTGAGGTGCGTTCAAGACGGTCTCAGGCTCTTCGAGTGCTTCCTTCGCTATTGAACGCATCGCCCCAATGAACTGGTCCAACTCCTGACGTCCCACCGATTCAGTAGGTTCAATCAACATCGCTCCCTGAACAATCAATGGAAAATAGATTGTCATTGGGTGGAAGCCGTAGTCGATCAGGCGCTTGGCAATGTCGAGCGTGTGAACACCTTTGCGCGATTGGCGCCTGTCAGTGAAAACGACCTCGTGCATTGGCGAGTTATTGAAGGGCTTGTCGTAATCAGACGTGAGCGCGTGTGCGATGTAACGAGCGTTGAGTACGGCGGCTTCGGTAGCCTCACGTAGACCATCGTTGCCGTGCGTCAACGTGTACGACAAGGCGCGCAGCATCATGCCGTAATTGCCGAAGAACGCTTTCACTCTGCCGATGGATTTAGGCTGCGCGTAATCGAGTTCATACAAATCACCATTCTTCACGATTCGCGGAACGGGAAGAAAAGGTTCGAGCTCTTTCGTGCAGCAGCATGGACCACAGCCCGGCCCACCGCCGCCATGCGGAGTCGAAAACGTTTTGTGCAAATTCAGATGGATCACGTCGACGCCCATATCGCCTGGTCGTGCGACTCCAACAAGCGCGTTCATGTTGGCGCCGTCCATGTATACGAGTCCACCTGCGTCATGAACGATTTGACAGATTTGTTGGATGTTTCGTTCGAAGAGACCAAGCGTGTTCGGATTGGTAAGCATCAACCCTGCGACGTTACCGTGTGCGCAAAGTTCGCGCAGGTGATCGAGATCCGTTAGACCTTCAGCGGTCGACTTAATCGTTTTCACTGAGAAGCCGGAGAGATGTGCCGAAGCCGGATTAGTGCCGTGCGCCGAGTCAGGAATCAGCATCACGCGACGATTCGCACCTGCCGATCCATCACGCGCATCTATGAATGCGCGAATGATCATGATGCCGGTCATCTCGCCGTGTGCGCCCGCCGCAGGTTGAAGTGAGATTCCTGGTAACCCGGTTATCTCCGCGAGGTGTTGCTGCAGTTCGTAGATAACTTCGAGGGCGCCTTGTGCGTCTTCAGCCGGTGTTAACGGATGAAGATTGGCGAATCCGGGTATGCGCGCTACTTTTTCATTGAGTCGCGAGTTGTACTTCATCGTGCACGACCCGAGCGGATACATGCCGAGATCAATTGAGTAGTTCCAGGTCGACATGCGAACGAAGTGTCGAATGACGTCAACTTCGCTCACTTCCGGCATGCCTTCAAGATTGTCGTCACGCTGTAATGCTGTCGGAAGAAGTTCGTTCAGAGGAACCGCGTCGATGTCGAGCGCTGGTAGCCGATATCCAATCCGACCCTCCTGCGAGCGTTCAAATATCAGCTGCTCGTTTGGACTGATGTGACTGGTTACTTTTGTGATTTGAGAATCCATTCGATCTTATAAGTTAGGCTCTGTGACTTCGTCCAAAATCTCCGCGTCACCACTGCGTTCTCTGCGTCTCTCGCGGTCATCTGAGCCTGAAACGATAATCGCAAGAGACGCAGAGAGAACGCGGAGGTTGCGCAGAGAGCTAATGTCCTACCGCGGCTAATCCGCTTACCAACTTATCAATCTGTTCACGCGTGTTCGTTTCAGTCACGCAGACCAGGAAGTCGTTCTCACGTTCCGGGAAGAACTGAGAAAGTGCCACTCCTCCTTCAATGTTCTTCTCTTTGCCAAGGCGAGACAGGATCTTCGCAGCATTCGAAGGTGTGCGCACGACAAATTCGTTGAAGTAAGGACCGGAGTAGGGAAGCTCGAACCCGCTCAGTTCCCGAATACTCCGCGCCGCGTAGGCGGCCTTTTGAATGCATTGCTCGGCCACCTCGCGCATACCTCTTTTCCCCATCGTTTCCAGGTAAACCGTCGCAGCCAGGGCGATCAGTCCTTCGTTAGTGCAGATGTTTGAAGTGGCTTTCTCGCGACGAATGTGTTGTTCCCGCGTAGCGAGTGTCAACACAAACCCACGTCGCCCTTGCTTGTCATACGCTTCACCCACCAATCGGCCGGGAATCTGTCGCGCGTACTTCTCCTTCGTCGCAAAGAGTCCGACGTATGGACCACCAAACGACAGCGGCACTCCAAACGATTGTCCCTCAGCTACGACGATGTCTGCGCCGCATGCCCCCGGCGACTTCAATAACCCAAACGAGATTGCTTCAGTGACCGCAACGATGAGCAAGGCGCCTTTAGCATGTGCCGCAGTCGCAAACGCAGCGAGGTCCTCAACACAACCGAAGAAGTTCGGTGACTGAACTACAACCGCCGCAGTTTTGTCGTCGATGCTGTCCACGAGTTTTTGTCCGGCCTGGCCCGATTCACCATCGAAACTCACAAGCTCCAGATCGATACCCGCATGCTGTACATAAGTTCGTATAACTTCCAGGTACTGTGGATGAATCGCCTCGGTAGCGACGACTTTCGATCGTCTCGTAACCCGTTCGGCCATCAACACTGCTTCGGCCAGTCCCGTTGAGCCGTCGTACATCGATGCATTGGCGACTTCCATTCCCGTCAACTGGCAGACGAGCGTTTGAAATTCAAAGATTGTTTGGAGTGTGCCCTGCGAAATCTCTGGTTGGTAAGGTGTGTAGGCAGTGAAGAACTCGGAGCGCGAAAGAATATGATCGACGATCGTTGGAATGTAGTGTGAATATGCGCCCGCACCAAGAAAGCTGATTCGATTCGCCCCTGCATTACGGGCGCCTAGCCCTTCAAACCGCGCAAGCAGTTCGATCTCTGACAGAGCTGCGGGTGTTTTGAGTGGTGACTTTAAGCGTAGTTCCGAGGGAATCGAATCGAACAGGTGTTCTGCTGATGCGATCCCGATTGAGCTCAGCATTTCTGCGCGCTCTTCGGGAGAGTTAGGAATGTAGCGCAAGTTTATTCCGTCTCAGCTTTCGTAAAGTCTTCGTATTCGGCGGCCGTTAGGAGACTATCGACGTCCTCGGGGCTCGACATACGGATGCGAATCATCCAGCCGTCGCCGTAAGGATCTGCATTCACCTTCTCGGGCTCCTCCGCTAACGATTCATTGATCTTTGTTATTTCGCCAGCAACAGGAGTGAAGACTTCCGACACTGCTTTGACCGACTCAACAGAACCGAACGATTGGTGTGCGGCAAACTCCTCCCCTGTCTTCGGTAACTCGACGTACACCACGTCACCCAGCGAATTCTGGGCGTAATCAGTAATGCCGATCACTGCCTCCCCGCCGTCGACGCGTACCCATTCATGATCCTTACTGTAGTGCAGGTCTTCTGGAACGTTTGCCATGCTTCCTCCAACAATTGCGTGTTTTGTGAGCTGCGTTACTTCTGTCGTTTGTAAAACGGTGCCTTTATGACTTGCGCGCCTGTCAGCCGGCCGCGGACATCGATCTTGATCTCCTGGCCCACGTTAGCGAATTCGATGGGTAAATATGCGAATCCAATATTCTTTTTCAGGAACGGTGCCGGACTGCCCGAGGTCACTTTACCGACAGGCTGTTCGTTAATCACAACGTCGTAGTCGTCGCGAGCAATTCCGCGTTCCATTACTTCGAATCCAACCAGCTTTCGCGTTAGACCAGTTTCTTTTTGATGTACCAGCGCGTCTCGCCCAATGAAGTCATCTTTATCGAATTTGCAGATCCAACCGAGGTTTGCTTCGAGCAGTGTTGTTGCTTCAGTGATCTCGTGCCCATAAAGGGCCATGCCGGCTTCAAGCCGCAATGTATTGCGCGCACCGAGACCAGCCGGAAGAACGCCACCGTCTGAACCATAGTTGCCGGCCTCTAGAATTTTCTTCCAGAGCCGTTCACCCTCGGCAGCCGCGGCATACACCTCGAACCCATCTTCTCCCGTGTAACCGGTGCGAGAGATGATGGCATCGACGTTATCAACGGCGCCGTTCGAAAAGTGGTAGTACTTGATATCAGACAGAGGCGTGTCGGTTAGTTTTTGCAAAATCGAAACTGCATCAGGTCCTTGGAGGGCAAGCTGACAGTAATCTGCGCTAACGTTCTTGAGTTCAACTGACTCACCTGCGTGATGCGATTTGATCCAATCCCAATCTTTGTCAGTTGTTCCCGCATTCACGACCAGGAACAAGTGTTCTTCACTGAATCGATAGACCAGAAGATCATCGATGACCGTGCCTTCAGGAGTAGTCAACGCGGTGTACTGCGCCTGTCCGTCGATTAGCTTGGTGACATCATTTGAAGTCAGTCGATTTACAAAAGCGATTGCGTCCCGACCGCGGACATCAATCTCGCCCATGTGCGACACATCAAACAATCCTGCGTGTGTTCGCGTGCGGAGATGTTCTTCAATGGTTCCTGCCGGATATTGAACAGGCATGTCCCAACCGCCGAAATCAACCATGCGGCCGCCGAGCTGGCGATGGGCATTATTGAGAGGGGTCTTCTTAAGTTGAGGCGCAGTTGCAGTCAAGCTTGTCACCACGTGAATTCACCAGTCATTCACGTTCTTGAATCTGTAATAAAAGGTGAAAACGCAAACTAGCATGCGAACTGCGGTGCGTCAAGCGAGTCTCCGAAGTAGCTAAAGTGGTCTTGTCGCAGGGACAAGATGTGACAAATCCCACCATATTAGTACGGCCTTGGTTTCATGTTAGGAAGACAGAGGCAAACACAAAAACGCTCCGCTGTAGAAGCCGGAGCGTTTTTGTTGCGCGATGACACGCGGCTTAGAAATTGTCGTCCACGTCCACTTTTTGCACCGCAAACACTACGCGCATCGTGTCGGGGCGACGATCATAAGAAGCCGGAACAAATGCGGGATCTCGGCGCAACGCACTTTCAAACTCATCCAACATGCGCCTGTCTTTCGGCGCTTGAACGACATCTGCAAGCGAGGCCGCCCCATTACTATAGACATTCGCGACGACGATCATGTCGTCGGCATCCTGCGGCCCACGCGCTTGCGGATGTGCGTACGACCGCGTCAGAGCCGCAAGAGATCCATCTGGTCTGAGAGTCGGGGATTCTTCTCCAAATGGTGCACGGCTGGCAGAAAATATCTCAGCCGTCACAGGTCGATTTAGATCGGGACCCATTGTGACCATCAGCACGCTCGTGTTTTGTAGTGAAGCTTCACGCAGCGCGACAAAGTGTGGTCGCAAAGCAGTGAACATCATGAAGAACAGTAGCACTGACGCAAAAGAGCCGACCGTGTAAGGCATTAGCCGCGGCTCGAGAAAACGAGCGATGCGTTGTCCCACAGAAGGGTCAGGTTCCTGACGCTGAGCTGCTGCTTCAATTGCGAGCGCGTCTGAAATGGCGAACGCCAAATCGGGTGGAGGTGTCGGCCGGGTCAGCAAGCTCAAGCTACGCGACAATGAACGTAACTCCGCTACTTCAGACCGGCAAACGGGACAGCGATCGAGGTGTTGATCGATCGCTACCCTCGTCGGTAAGGACACACAATCGTCGATGTATAACGAAAGCGATTGTTTAGTCTCTTCGCACAACATAGGGAAACTCTTTTCGACTTCAATCTTCGAAGATACTTCGAAGAGTTGGATAGCTGACCGACCCCGGCTGCTCCCTTTTTGAAAAAGAAGCAACTTCGACGTCTAAGGCAAACCTTTCAGGCTCTGCGAGCGATGCTCCAACGGGTGTTGCTGGCCACGTTTTCAATACCGCTCTCATTTCCCTTTGGAAGCCCTCTGCCCGCCGTTCTTCACTTCGACCCATTTGGCACCGAGTTCAGTGAGCCGGGGCGGGTCAGCTATCCGAGGTTCAGATTCTCGACCCGCTACCGACATCACTCGGTAAGAGAAATGGAGAATCTAAGTTACAAAGATCCTTCTAACTTCGTGCGGAGTTCCTGGCGTCCGCGTGCCAACCGGGATTTGACAGTGCCAACGCTGATGTCGAGGGCAACGGCAATCTCCTCATACGCGAACCCTTCAATGTCGCGCAGGATCACGGTCTCCCGGTAGACTCGACGCAATCCCTTCAAGGCGTTCCGCAAAATGCGTTCTCGTTCGTGTGCGAGCGTGTCTTGCTCAGGGCTCTGCACATTGTCGGCTTTGAGAGTAGCAACCAGTGCTGGTTTGCCATTCTCGTCCGTCGAATCGATCGAGACCGTCGAGTCGCGACGCCGTCTGCGCCACCATCGCCAACGATTGCGCGCCTGGTTAATTGCGATTCGATAAATCCAGGTTCGCAGGTCGGAATCGCCACGAAAACTTCGAATACTTTGAAACGCGCGTAAAAATGTTTCCTGGGTTAAATCTCGAGCCTCCTCAGCATTCTCGGTTAAGCGATATAGAAGACCATATATCTCTCCTGACCGTTCATTGACGAGCGTTTCAAAGGCTGCGGATTCACCCCGCTTTAATCTTTCAATGAACTGGCCGTCATGAACTCGAGGTTCTGCCGAGGTAGCCGAAGCGACCTGCTCCAAATCCATCTGCCCTCGGAGGGCTATTTGCTCCCCGTAGCTCACCGATAACCCCCTGGGGCGGGCATCAGAGCACTCAATCTTCGTCGCCCATTCCCGGACTGGCACCCGCTTAGACAACGGAAAGATATGATTTGTTCCCAGCAAAATGTCATATGAGGTTTAGATGCGGCGCCGTCAAACAGTAATCGGGCAGTAAAACCGCTCGCGCTAGTGGAATTGCTGAAACTGGGGCTGCTTGACAACTTTTCATACGCGCCTTTAGAGTGACGGTTTTTAATCATACACCCAAAGAACGCTCCTCACTACGCTGACTTGCGAGAGGTAAATAAGTGGCAAAGTATAAGAAGAAACGCGCCCGGGAGTTAAAACACGATCGTTTTCGCGACACGACAATGTCCCTGGTCGATCGGACGGCTGAACGCCTTGAAGGGAAGGGGCGGACGATTCTTTATGCGCTGGGCGGAATCGTTATCGCCGGAATCCTAATCCTTCTTTTCATGCGTTGGAGTGGCCGAAAGAGTGACGAAGCTCGTGCGGCACTGGGTCGGGCAATCGACATTGCCACAGCAACTGTTAGCACAAGCACGACGCCAGATCCGACAGCCGGTACGGTCTTCGCTAGCGAAGAGCAGCGGGCGCAACGTGCCATCGAGGAGTTCAAGAAGGTGGCGGACAAGTATGGAGATCCGTACCGCGCGGAAGCCCGCTATTTTATCGCGACAAATGAGCTCATACTCGATCGCTCAAAAGGGATTGCAGACCTCACGGAGTTGACCAACAGCAGCGTTTCGGAAGTAGCGGCGCTGGCGAAATTTGCGCTTGCACAAACGAAGGAGAGTGATAGCAAGCTCGACGAGGCCGCCCAACTCTATGCAGCGCTCGCGAGTTCAAAAAGTCCGGCTATCACCGCCGAGACCGCGAATCTTAAACTCGCGAAGGTTTATGAGAAGCAGGGAAAGAAGAAAGAAGCGGCGGACCTGCTGTTCAATCTGGTCGACGCATCGAGGAAAGCTAAGGGCCCCGATAATTTACCGCTCCCTCCATCAGCTGCAGCACGTGAAGCTGCAACTGCATTGCAGAATCTAGATCCGGATCGTTTCGCTAAACTGCCCCCCGAAGCAGGCTGACGCGTTCGTCACGCTTAGCTTGTCGTCAGGTGCTGAGGCGCCTGCTCCGATGTGAGTTGCGTTTGAAGCCAGTCACGACAAACTGAAGTGTGTCGAACATGGATAATCTGACTCATTCCTTCGTGGGTCTTACACTTGCTAAGGCGGGACTCGAACGACTCTCGCCAGCAGCGACCGCGGTTTCCATTCTTGCCGCCAACTCTCCAGACGCGGATGTCGTTGTCGGACTTTTCGCTGACCGCTGGACGTTACTCCATCATCATCGCGGGATCACCCATTCGATCGTCGGTACGCTTTGTCTCGCACTCGTCTTACCGATCATCGTCCACGGAATCGATCGGCTTCTGGCGAGCCAGCGTGGACGTCAACCGACGACTCAATTCCGCGGCTTGCTGTTAGTGTCACTGGTCGCGACAGCGACGCATCCCTTTCTTGATTGGCTAAACAATTACGGCGTTCGTCCACTGCTACCTTTCGATTCGCGGTGGTTTTACGGAGACCTTCTTTACATCGTCGATCCGTTCATGTGGTTATTGCTCGGCGGTGCCGCCTTTTTGTTAACTACTCGTACCACGTTTCAGAAAATCTTTTGGGGTGGGTTGGGCATCCTGCTGAGTGCCATGGTTGCGTTTGGCCCGAGCAGACAAGCCGACAACCCCAACGTCCTGATCGCAGTTTGGTTTAGTACTGTCGTGCTGCTCATCCTGTTGTTTCTGATTAAAGCCGGTCAGCGATGGGGTTCACGAATCGCGATCGCGGGATTGATTTTGGTGGCAACCTACTTGATTGGTTTATCAGTATCGCACCGCCTCGCGGTTTCGATTGCAACAAGTGAGGCCAAACTCATCGCAAGCCAATACCAGGAATCGGTGGCGCGGGTGGCAGTAATGCCGACGCTCGCAAACCCGTTCGGCTGGGACTCGACGTTTGAGACCAACGGCGCGACTTATCGGTTCCGGCTCGGCATTCTCGGCAGTCACCAAAATGTTGAGCGGTTGACTCGTTATCAGAAGCCAGAAGGGGAGTTGGCAGCGGCGATTCAACAGATTTCGAATGACCGCAGGCTGAAGATTTTTCTGAACTTTGCGCGGTTTCCAGTCGCGCGTTTACGCGATTCAGCCTGTACAACGGAGACTCTCGTTCAATTCGCTGACTTACGTTACACTGAACCGGGCCGGCAACGAGCGGGGTTTGCGATCGATTTGCCAGTCGACTGCCGAAGTTTGAGAACCGGTCGATAGCGTTCTGAATTGTCACGTAAAATGAGCGAAACAAAACAGGCCGACAGTTTGAACGCCATTGCCGAAGCCCAAGAACGGCGCGCGCGCGAACGTGCGAAGCCGACAATTGCTACAGTTCGGGTTTCACCGGGTCCTTATCTTGCGCTCGCCAGCATTCTTACATTTTGTTCAGCGCTGCTGTTGCGATCTGATCGCGACGCGTGGGCGTTACTGCTCATTGGACTAACCTGGTTGTCAGTGCCGCTGCTCGCGTTCTTCGATCGGTTCGCTTTCGACGGCATCTCTTTACGACGACAGGGTCCGCTTTCATCATTCCTCCGACTGTTCCGCCTCTATCCAAAACGTCTGGACGTTGCTGACTTCGAAACGGTTGAAACATCAGCAGTCAGAACGCTCCGTCGTGGCGGTAGTGTCCGTTATCGATATCGGACCGAAATCAACGGAAAGGGTCGGCGGTTTGTTCTCGCATCGGGTGGCCGCAATTATCGACACATGGTGCGTGAACTCTTTCCACTGATCCACGAAGATAAGCTCGACAATCGAAGCCGCGACTTACGAGACTATCTAAATGAGCCCAGCTCGTTGAATCGGAAGACCAGGCTTTCACAATTGGCACCCGAGGATGTTTTAGATCGGGCGAAATCAGATTTTAAACTCGGCGGAAGATCAGCCGAGCGATACGACAAACCACAGGCAGAAATCTCTCCAGAGGAGGCCGAACGCGCGCATCTACTACGTCGGCTCGGAAACGAACTACGAGTATCAGGCCGGTTGCGTGAAGCAGGCGAGGCATTCCGTCGTGCATTAAACGTCACACCTCGGGGCGCGTGGCTTATCTATGACTTCGCCCGACTGCTACGGTCGCAAGCTAGCGCAAACTCCGATGCCCGACTACTTTCGCGCGCACGTGCTGCGCTTCGGCTTGCTTGTACCAGAGCTGGAAACGATCTTGTGTTACTGCCGTTGATTGGAGAGTGCTTGTTGGAATGCGGCGACGCTCGACAGGCGAAGCTGGTGCTTGAGAAAACCGTCGATATTGATCGTGACAATTACAAGGCGAGATTAGGTCTTGCCGATCTGGCGTTGCGGGAAGGGAAGCTGGCCCACGTCATACATCACTATCATGAGGCAGCGCGAGTTAGTTCAGAGCAAGCACTGGTGAGATATGCGCGAAGGGAAGCGGAATATTATGGCCGCCTTAACAGCGACGACGAGTATCTGACAACAGAGTTGCGACGAATCAACTGGCTACAAACGATTACCCGAGTGCGTCGACTATCTGCGCGAGTGACGAATGCGGCAATCCTTGTTGCGCTTGCCGGAGGTTTTGTCGATCTCACTTTAGGAAGCGTCGGCTGGTCGATCGCATCTTCATCTCTGATTGTTTGGATTCTGACGCTGATCGGAACGCGGATACTTTTCGAGAGATCTAAACCGAGATCGATCGCTTGAAGAGGCAAAGGGGGGAAAAGGGAAATAGGAAGCAAGCTCATCCTTCCTTTTTTCCCTTTCCTCTCTTCCCCTTTTCTCCTTTGATTTAGGCGTCAGACTTCTTTCGGCGACTGTTTGTCTTTTTGACAGATTCCGCACCGCCCGAGTTTTTCGCCGCCTTCGCTTGTGGCGCGGCTTCCGTGGTCGTTGCTGCCTGTGGCTTGGGGTTGATCGTTCTCGCTTGCTGCTCTGCTGCCGAAGCGACTGCATAAGCGCGTGAAGGCTCGGGATTCAACAACGCATCCCAACGATAGCGCGAACGCTCTTTCTGTTCGCCGAGTCGCTTGAAGACGAGATTGATGACCGCGTCTGTAATCCACTTGTGATAGAACTCGCCAACGGACGCAAGCTCTGCATCTGGTGCGGGGTTCATAAAATCGATCGCGTACGGCACATTGTCCTTAATCGCGAACTCGACCGTGTTGATGTCATAGCCGAGCGCAGTGCATAACGTCCTGACATCCTTCTTCACTCGTTCCGCCAGCTGAGGAACCAGGTAGTCGGGATTGTGTACGTACTGCTCACCAGACAGGTAAGGTTTCCGCGGGTCGTAAGCCATAATCATCACGTCTTCCTGACCTACGCAGTAACACCTTACGAATTGATCAAACTCGACAGAAGCCTGGAGCGTCATGCAGAGCATTCCGGTCTTGTTGTACTCGGTCAGCAGTTCCTCTAACGAGTTAACCTTGGAGACGTTCTTCCAGCCGCCGCCATCGAACGGTTTCAAGAAGGCAGGGAATCCGATGTATTCAACGATGCCATCCCAATCGAGCGGGAATTCAAGGTTTCGCAAACTCTCGCTTACGATTCCTTCCATGTAGTCTTTCTGCGGCAGTAAAACGGTTCGTGGCACCGCGACCCCGAGCTTGCTGGCGAGTGCGTAATTGAAAAACTTATCATCCGCCGACCACCAGAATGGATTATTGATGATGATCGTTCCCTCGAGAGCCAGCCGCTTCAGTGTTGCGCGGTAATATGGGACCTCATGCGAGATGCGATCAATCACTAAATCGTATTTCGGTGGTTCATCGTGGCGGATGCCGCCAAGCTTGATGTAATCCGCGACGACGTTGCCCTGTCCTCGTTCATTGATCCCGGCGATTAGCGCCTCGGGAAATGTTTTCTCCCTACCTACCAGAATACCTACTCGCTTCATTCTTATGTCCTTTCAAAACACGCCCGGGGGCGATTTCAGATGATCGCAAAAGAAGATCGCACGTTGATAGTGATTTATTTGCCGTGCTATTGAAAACTGAGCACCATACCCGCGGTCAGAGAGCTTGTCAAACTCCGCCGCCGGCGGCGGTCTGTACAGCGTTGTTCAGGCATCCGGTCTGCAGAGAGCGCGCATCAATGAAACTGAAGGGTGTCATTGAAGGCCCCAAAAACGGCGAAGCTTGCGGGGGTTTTTGTTAGGCCTATGCTACAATTCGCCGCTTTGATACGCACCACCGACCTCGGCTGTATGCCGCGGTCTAAGCCCTAAGGAGATTTACTCGTTTGCCTCGTCTATTTTCAGCTGTCGGATTTACGTTTGCGCTGCTACTCCTCCTCGCAATTCCGACCACCAAAGTCAATTCTGCCAGCCAACAGAAAGCCCAGCAAAAAGAGCAGCAGAAGGATCCGAAAGATCAGCAGAAGGAACAGCCGAAAGAGCAGCCAAAGGATCAGCCCAAAAAAGATCAGCCGAAAGGCACTTTTACCGCGGAACAGATCAGTGAGGGCGTCATCATCGCCTATGGCAGCCGGCCCGCGCTTGAACAGATTCGACGGAACGGCGTCGAGCGTGGTCGAGTGACCCGCAATATGCCCGAAGGCGCGACTGAAGAATCGAACTATGAGCGTCGGTTTGTGCGCGGCGAGAATCTCGAGAAAGACAAAATCCGCTTAGATCAGCGATTGCCGACGATGGAGTATTCGCTCGTTTACGGTGGCGGAAAGATTTGGGGTCTCATTAACGGCACTGCATTCACGCCGCGCGAGGATACGGCAGCGAGCTTCCTGTCACAACATCACCATAGCCTCGATTCGTTACTCCGCTACAAAGAAAATGGCTCGAGTGTCACACTGGCCGGCCAAGACAAGCAGAAAGGCCTGGATCTGTACATCATTGACGTGGAAGACAAAGAGAAACGCAAGACTCGGTTCTACGTCAGCACCAAAACTCTTCGTGTTCTTTGGCTGGAATACGAAGAATCACCAGTGAGAGGCGCCAGTCCTGTGAAGTACACGAAGAAGTTCATGGATTATCGAATCGTTCAGCAGACGCTGGTGCCGTATCGCACCGTGTTGCTCGAGGACGGCCGCGAAATTCAGGAAACACACCTGCTAACGGTTACTTACGGCGTCAAAGTCGACGATTCAATCTTTAAGAATCCCGAAGCGTAAACGATAGGAGCGGGGCAGGTGGCAGGAGCACTTATCCCCTGCTACCAGCGCCTGCTCCGCTTCCTTCCTGCTCCTGTCCGCTGCTTCCTGCTCCTCTTTCTCATATCGGGAACTCTTGGTTCGGTTGGGCGTGTATAACCTGCGGGCGGTCGTCGGGGTAGGTATAATCGACTCCCGGCGGGCCGTTCGGTGTCGAGCCCGCAAGACTTAGAATCTCGTAAAAGAACGTTCCCTGAATGGACGAGAGCCTGCCTGCCCTGATGAATACTCTGTCGACCATCGATGAATTGGCATTCGCTCCTGCCTTGCAGGACGAGTCGATAGAAGACAACACCTCTGATCACGCGCTGCTGGAGGCGACGCGGACTGGTGACGATGACGCTTTTGCAGAGCTCGTCAGCAGGTATCGGAACCAGATAACGAGTTATATCTACCGGATGACGAACGATTATGACGGTGCAGTTGACTTAGCCCAGGAAACATTTGTCAGGGTTTACAGAGCGGCCGATCGGTATCAAAGAAGCTATGCGTTCTCGACTTACATTTACCGGATTGCGACAAACCTCGCGATCAGCGAACTGCGAAAACGAAAACGCCGGAAGCTCGTTTCATTGACCGGATACTTCCAGTCTAAAGACGGAGCTGAGCCAAGGGAATTGAATCCACCAGACGAACGGCCCCTCCAAGATTGTGAGCTGGTGGATACCGAAAGACGGAACGCGGTGCAGAGAGCGATTGGAACACTGCCCGAGAAATATCGAGCACCGTTGATCCTGCGTGACGTCGATGGGAGAAGCTACGACGAGATCGCGCGGATACTTGAGACAAGCGAAGGGACAGTGAAATCGCGCATTAGCAGAGCGCGAGGGTTCTTGCGAGAGAAGATGAGAGCTTACTTGTGAGTGGAATTATGAAGCACACAATCTGTAATCAGGTTCGGTTCGAAATCGACGAAATGGATTTGAACGCATCGCTTAGTGCCCGCGCAATGGAGCACCTGCGACATTGCACGGACTGTCAGGAGTTTCAGAGTAAAGAAACAAAGCTCCGACAGATCGTAGGCAATTTAGAGACGGTAAACGCACCGGCGGATTTTGACTTTCGTTTGCGCGCGCGCCTGGCGAGCGAACGGACCGGTTCGAATTATCTGTCTATGTCGCCAGTGCGCGTATGGCGAATGCGAAGCGCGGCTGTTGCGGCGATGCTCGTAATCTTCGCAGCGACGATCTACATCATTCGTCAGAACCAAACGGTCGAACCGGTGCGAGACGCCAATCGAGCTAGCAACCTTGCGCCGCCGTCGACGCCAGCTCAGTCACCGCAAAACGATAATCAGGTCGCAATAGTCCCGAGTGAACCGGCGTCGCCGAGTACTGGCGGGACTATAGGATTCCGTCCGCGACGCCAACCTGTACCGCAATCGAAGCGACAGGCAATTGCAGTTGATTTTGGCAGTAAGCCGGCCCCGGTAGTTAGTGCTGATCAGACTTTCTCCCTCGAAGTAGCACAACCCTCATTCAAAGTATCACTGGATGATGTGAACGGATCTGCGCGAACCATTTCTGTACCGGCGGTAAGCTTTGGATCACGACGGGTCCTGAGCACCAGCCCGACAAATGCGCAGTATGCGCCAAAAGGCGATTGGTAAATTCGTAATAGGTTGCAGTATGACCAAGATTCTTAAGAGGGCTGGTTTTATCGGACTAATTATCGCAGCCGCGATTCAGTGCGTGGTTGCGCAATCTCCCGCTCCCGCGCAACCGCCCAAAACGGTTTCGCCTGCGCCCGCGCAGCCTGCGGTACCCCCACAGAACCGAGCTGCGACTCCGCAAGTCGTCACAGTGCTACACCGTCTAAACGGACTGAAGATGTTCCGGATGTTGCTACACAGCGAGCAGGGAGTTGAAGCGATAGCGAATCTCGACAACACCTTCACGCTAATGGATGATGTTCATACCAACGTCATTGCGGGACTTGCCTTGGATGATGGCCAAACGATCGCAGCCAAGTTGCCGGAAGTCGACGTCGAATTCAACATCGCTTTTCCACCACCAGCGAATCCATTGGCAGCAACACCGAATACTTTCTTTTATCGCGGCAGCATGTTTGGATCACCGGATCTAACGGTTATTGATTCTGAAGGCAAAAGGATGTCAGCGGAGTTCGTCGGTCTTGATGGCGCTACTGGTTTGTCGATCCTCAAGCTCTCAGGAAAGATGACTTCGCCTGCGCCACCACTCAAAGACGACAACTCGATCTATGTAGGCACTGATGTGCGCTTGCTTGGGCCAGAGCCTGCGCCACCAAAACACGTTGGTGTCACCAATTTGTATGTGCGAATGGGTGAATCACCAGGTACGGTCTCATACGTGACGCAAGCACCGTCAGGTCGAGTCGCGCGAATTAGAGCGCGTTCGTCTCGACTGCTGTCGCCTGCGAATGTCGGCGGTATCGCTGTAAACGCAACTGGAGAAACTCTAGGAATCATCGATGCAGTTGAAGGGACTGAAGCGAGCATATTGCCCACATCATCGATTCGCGGTGCAGTAAAGCGCGTACTTGCGAAGCAGGCCAGCGTTCCAAAGCCGTGGCTTGGTGTAAAGGGCAATCCAGTCGGACTTTTTAAGATCGATGAGATGGAGCGATTAGGTTGGGATGCCTTGCGGGCAAACAATTTCGCGCAAGATCACAATGGGATAATGCTGACGTGGATCGCACCGGACAGTCCGGCTGCTTTTGCTGCACTGAAGGCCGGCGACGTGATTACGAAATTCAACAACGAAGCGATCAAGAACGCTGAAGTTTTCTCCTGGATGCTCGAGGAAGCCGGGCCCAGCAGCAACGTCGAGTTCACGGTCGCGCGTCCCGAGAATAAAGCAGAGGAATTAGTGAAGGTCGCGCTCAGCGCTTCACCAAACAGAGCGACGACTGTTCGACGGCCGCTTCCGCCGGGGCCAAGAAACCGATGGCTATTCAATCAGGGAATTGAAGCGATAGCGCTGCGACGCCTGGTAGCCGAGCGTTTTGGATCATCTTCGGGGCTTTTGATTGTCTATGTTGAGCCCGGAAGCGCTGCATTTGACGCCGGCTTGCAACCTGGCGACGTGATCGAATCGATAGATGGAAAGCCCGCACTGGGGCCTATCAACCCCGTCGCGTCCGACAACTCTACCGCTCCGGCAAAGTTTGAAGTCGTTCGTAAGAAACAGAAAATGATCATTGCTGTCGCGAAACCTGCCAAGAAGAATTAGCGCAATAGCCATAGATTGACTTACACGAGCACCGATCAGTGCGATACGAGTTCTGATCGGTGCTTATCGTGTAAATCTGCGGCGTAGAGTGTGATACGCTACCTTCCGTTCAACACATCTCGAGAGGGTCCTACCTCTGCCATATGTTTCCCGAGGCGGTTAGCCGGTATCACGAACTGCTGTCAGATCCTCAGCTCGCTGAAAGCTCGCGCGCGTTGCTCGATGAGGGTTTGGAGCGCGCGAAATTGATTTTTGGCGGTCGCCGTCTGTCGCCGTACCTTCGGCCTCACTTTGTATCGACCGAAGATTTTCAGCGTATCCGCGTGATTTGCGAAACCGTTTGGTCAGCCATTCAGAAAGTTAAAGACGCTGCGCTACAGGATTCATCAATCGTAACTGAATTGGGTCTGACGCAAATCGAACGCGAGTTAGTGCTAATCGATCCGGGTTATTCGGCAGTCTCACCCACCGCGCGGCTTGATTCATTTCTGACGGGCGATGCATACAGTTTTGTAGAGCTCAACGGGGAAAGTCCTGCCGGAATCGCGTACGCAGATGCCGCCTACGACATTTTTTCGAGCCTGCCTGTGATGAAGAGGTTTGGTGAAGACTATGAACTGAACGCTCTTTACGGGCGGCAGTTTATGCTTGACGTGTTGTTGGATTCCTACGCCGAGTATTTGGGGCGTAAACCCGATCGTATGCCGACAATCGCGATCGTCGATCTCGAAGGGTTGCCGACCCAGACTGAGTTCGAATTGTTCAGGGACTTTTTCGAACAAAGGGGATATCCGGCAATAATCTCTTCACCAAAAGATCTTGAATTCAGTGACGGTCGGCTGCGACGAAACGATTTCGAGATCGATATTGTCTACAAGCGACTGCTCTTGAACGAGTATCTGCCGGTTATGTTGGATTATCCCGCGCTGTTGAATGCGTACCGTGCGGGCGCCGTTTGTATGGTCAACAGCTTTCGTTCGAAGTTAATTCATAAAAAGGCGCTGTTCGCAGTGCTTACTGACCGGCGGCACAAGAACCTGTTTACAACACAGGAACAAGAGGCGATCGCGGCACATGTGCCATGGACGCGCACAGTAAAAGACGAGAGAACCGATTACTTCAGCAAAGAAATTGAATTGTTGGAATTCGTTGCCGCTAATCGAGACCGGTTAGTACTAAAGCCGAATGATGATTACGGTGGGCACGGAATATCGATCGGTTGGAATACAAATGAGACGCAGTGGAATGAAGCGTTGGAAGCCGCACTAGCAGACGGTGATTACCTTGTGCAGGAGCGTGTGCCGACCGCGCGCGAGACCTTTCCCGCTTTAACGACTGATGGGCACATCGAGTTTGCCGAACAGCTCGTTGATCTGGATCCGCTGTTATTCAACGGAAAGGTTGGATCCGCCTTCACTCGTTTGTCGTTTACGGAGCTCGCTAACGTGACATCGGGTGGAGGAATGGTACCGACTTACGTTATTAAGAAGAAGTAACACTCTAGTGTGGAGACAAGCATGGGCGACGAGGGTGAAGACAGAGTTATGAATCAGGAAGAGCGACGCCGTCATGATCGTTCGCGATTGATTGTAGATGTCTTCTTCAACGGTCAGGACGCGACTGGAGTAGCCAGCACGAAAGACATCAGCCTCGGCGGTCTGTACATGAATACACATGCCGAAGTTCCTGAAGGCGAAGCGTTGATGATTCGCATCCCGCTCGGCGACGAACAGATTGTTTGCTCAGCGGAGGTTGTGTATAGAAATCCTGGTTTAGGGTTGGGCGTCCGGTTTATCGACCTGTCGGATGAAGCGCGAGCGGTGTTGCAGCGGGAAATCTGGGATGTCTGAAAGGCTTGTCGAGAATGCATTAACCTGGAGAACTCTCTCTCCCGAGACACGCGAGTTACTCTCCGGAAGACTGGTCGGGATTTGGGGGGCAGCCAGTGATGAGGCCGCATTCGATTCGTGGCCGTTGGACAAAAAGCAGGCGCTCCTGTTGCTGACAGAACGGCTCAACGAAAAGGGTCTCTGGCAGTTGGTTAAGCAGGTAACGAATGTTTATGGTGAAGGCGGAGTGGGCATTCAGTTTATCGCCTGGCCCATGATCGAGTCGACTTTGAAGCGACGGTCAGACTTCACCCGTCGTTTCGCAAACCACAAAGACACGTCGGGCGGCTTCTATGAGAAAACGCGAGAGGATGCTGTGCTTCATTTTCTTTTTCAGGAAGGCGAGCCGCGGCAGTGGTATGTGCACTTCGATTTATACAGTCCGGTTCATTCGGTAACGAGTGCGCTCAAACATCTTCGTCACGAGTTCATCGGCGGACTAAAGCCGGATTGGCAGATGATCGCCAAATCCTTGAAAGCCTGATTTAATAGGAACCACATCATGTTCGACCAATTCACCCTCGGAATAGAAGAAGAATTCCAGATCGTTGATCCGCAGACTCGCGAACTGCGGTCGCACGTCGCAGAGATTCTTGAAGAAGGCAAGATGCTCCTTGGTGAGCAGATCAAGCCGGAGATGATTCAGTCGATGATTGAGGTCGGCACGGGAATCTGCAGAAACATTCAGGAAGCGCGGAGTGACATCACCAATTTACGTGCGATCATTTCGAGCCTTGCCAGAAAGAACGGACTCGCGATCGTCGCGGCCTCAACGCACCCCATTTCGCGCTGGCAGGACCAAAAGATCTTCGACGACGAACGATACGAATTGCTCGTCCAGGAATTACAGACCGTCGCGCGATCCTTGTTAATCTTCGGTCTGCACGTTCACGTTGGCATGGCCGATCGCGAGCGTGCTATCCACATCATGAACGCAGCGCGTTACTTTCTACCTCACGTGCTCGCATTATCGACGTCGTCGCCATTCTGGATGGGACATAACACGGGGCTAAAGTCGTACCGCACGGAGATCTTTAAACAGTTCCCGCGTACAGATATTCCCGATCACTTTGATTCCTACTCCGGGTTTCAGCGATATGTCGATCTTCTGATCAAGACGCGTTGTATCGACAATGGCAAAAAGATTTGGTGGGACATACGGCCCCATCCGTTCTTCCCGACGCTGGAGTTTCGCGTGTGTGATATTCCGACGCGCGTCGATGACACGCTTGCCATCGCTGCCTTGTTCCAGGCGATCGTTGCAAAGCTCAACACGCTGATCGATAAGAATCTTGGCTTCCGCCTGTATCGTCGCATGTTGATCCAGGAGAACAAGTGGCGTGCTGTCCGCTACGGACTCGAAGGCAAGTTGATCGATTTCGGCAAACAGAAAGAGGTCCCGGTTAGAGAATTGATTCTCGAGTTGTTGGAATTTGTGGATGATGTAATAGACGAGTTGGGTTCCCGCAAAGAGATCGATCACGTTCACACGATTCTGCAACGAGGCACTTCGGCGGATTTGCAGTTGGAGATTTACAAAGAGACGAACGATCTGAGCGCAGTGGTCGATAAGTTGATTGAGTTAACGATGGAGAATGTTCCGCAGGTCGGGCAGGTGAGTACGCCGCAGCCGACAACAACTGCATCAACTATTTCGAAGTGACATCAGGCTCTTCGCGCCAGGTAGTATTGCCATAACATCCGCGCGGCAACCGCTCGGTGCGGTCGCCATTTCTCAGCGATCTCCTCCAACTCTAAAAACGACGGTCGCTGCTTCAGCCCATTCAATTCCTTCACCGCGACAGCCAATGCCAGATCCCCGGAGGGCCAGATATCGGCTCGACACATCGCCATCAGCAAATAGACGTCGGCGCTCCACGCGCCAAGTCCCTTAATCTGCATCAAAGCCGTCTTCACCTCTACGTCAGACATTCGCGCAAGCCGTCGTAAGTTCAGATTACCTTCAACGATCGCGGAGGAGAGATGAAGAATATATGCCGTCTTTTGTCGAGTCAGTCCGATTTTGCGCAGGTGATCCTCGCCGGCTGATAACACAGTGACTGGCGTAAACGGTGTGATCGACGCGCGAAGGCGTCTAAACACTGCATCCGCAGATTTCAGCGAGACCTGTTGCTCAAGGATGATGCGGACGAGGGTTTGGAACGTAGCCGGCCGGCGCCAAAGCGGAGGGTGACCGTGCGCTTTGAGAATTGCTGAAAGGTGTGGATCTGTGCGCGCGAGTTGTTGAGCCGCTTTTGCCAGTGTTTGGTTGCTAAGAGTGATTGCGGGCGAACGCATGGTTAGTTAAGAGGGTTCGGAAGGAGATGTCGCTTTTCTGTACTCCGTTAGGAGTCGCATGTTTATAGACAGAAACTCCTCCGATGTCTTAACGCGGTTCGGACGGGCGGATTGTCAGTTGAGCAGTAATTCTTAAGTTGGTCCGCCCGTCCGAACCGCGTCAGAATTCCATCTGAGCGGCCGCTATAAACATGTTACTCCTAAAGGAGTAAAGAGGCAGGCGCCTAGTCCTTCTCCACGGCCAGCATCAGAAAATTCTCGAACAGTAATCTTCCGTCGCGCGATTCATTTGGATGTTCCCACCGCGTGCGGCTCTTGTTCCAGTCTTCAAACGACTTCTCGAGATGAAA
>JBKPMX010000105.1:0-9519 GCA_046765655.1 Acidobacteriota bacterium | reverse complement strand
CGCAAACGGTCCTATACCATGAACCGCACCCCAAATAGCACAAAAGCTGACAGCGAGCAGCGCCGTACTTGCGCCTCTTGGGCCAAACCTCGTAGCCGCCCAAAGCAGGAATGGAAGCGGAAGATAAAGCAGTGCCGTTATCGTGTCGGGCCCTGCTCGTTGCGTCGCGAATAGCCCGTACGCGACGGCGAATAAGCCGGCCGCCAGCAGTGCAGCTTCGAGATAGTGCGTCCAGCTGGCCCTTCGCAGCTCTTCGAGTCGCAGATATGCCCACCTGACCGTGAGCGGTACCAATGTCACGGAGGCGAGAACATTGCTGAAGCATCGCATGCGAAAGTTAGCCCAGTAATTCGTTTCACCGAACCCGTTGAGCTCCACGAAACCCGCATCGAGGAAAGATGAAATGAATGTGGCAGCACAACTCGCCAGGATGAAGCGCCATACTTGATCCGTAGTGTCGAGTGTTACTTCATCTCTTATGAGATAAACCGCCAGCGATGCACCAAGGAGAGCCTCGGTGCAATTACTGACGAACCAGGAGAGGATCATCAGCGGCGGAACGTTCGCGTGGACCTGAGTCAACAGATGTGCGGGGAACACTGCTAGAAGTATCGCCCACCACCATCGTTTGGGAGACAACAATAGCGAGGCGAAAAGAATTGCGTTAGGAGGCCAGAGAGTTGAGACAGGATGCGGCTGAAACGTCAGGGCGAAACCAATTTTCGCGCCAATGTAATAGGTGACGCTAACCGCTAACGCGCAGGTGACGAGGCGGACAAGATGTGTGTTCCGGCTTATAAAGCTATTTCGCGTTCCGCTGGTTGCAGCAGCGACGAGTTCAGACATCGTCGTGCCTCCATTGAGATTGTCTTAGCGTGCGGTGATTCGACCGAGACGTCACAACTGTCGGGCATTGCGTTGCGGCGAGTATAGCAACTTGCGCAGGCGTGACGCTATTTTTGCCTCAATGATGCCCGTGCGCTTTCCAAGAGCGTAAGTCTAATCTTGTGAATCTTGTTAATCCTGTCTAAGACTGCGGCTCCTGCGCCCAGAAAACCCAGTCAGCTCCATTCTTGTGTCTTTGCCGAGGCGTCAACAAGCCTCGCTCTTCCAGCAGTACTCGCGCGTGTCGCTGCATATTCGCGTATACACACTGGGTGACATCTTCGAATTCCCACCCCTGTTCGGGGAGATTTGTTTTGCGAAAAGCGCGATCTAGCTTCGCACGCTTACGTTCGAACAAATCAGCAACTTGTTCGGCCATCTCCTCGCACAGCGACATGAATTCACCACACTCCACGGCTTTGAACACCGGAAAGTTCGGCTCGTAGTAACGTTCAGTCGGGTATTTCTTTTCCCATTCCACTGACTCTCGCAGCAACTCACTTTTCATTAGGTCGTTGATGTGTGTGTGCACACTTGGTATTGCCAGCTTCAGTGCTTCCGCTAGTTGCGATATCGTTTTTGGCTCCTGGGCTACGAGATTGAGAATGTCCTCTTTGGTTCCATTTGGCAGAAGCTTATGCTTAGCAATCTCCGCCCACGGATCGCTGTACTCATCTTTTAGCGCCGATACACACTCACATGGAAAATGAAGGCCTCTAAAGCCGCGAGGTATTGTCATGATTGGCCCAGTCTCTCTTTTCGGAATAACTTCTATTAAGTCTAGTACACAACTTAACAGCAATTATTCCGCACCGGGGAATTTCTTCAGGAATTCTCGACGACTCTGCAATATTTCACATTGGGATTTGATCTGAAACGTCTTTACAAATTCAGTTTTAGGGCGTAACCTAAAACCCGTCCCCCTTAATCCCCTCGACAACACGAAGACACAAACCAGTTGTGCTCATGAATTCAAAGCACGCACGGATAGTTGTGTGCGAGCTGAAAGGAGTTTCCTATGAGGCGACAGTTGATAGGCACCACGGTTTCATTAGTTGCCCTTTCCATCTTGCTCTCGATCGCTTACGTGACGAGCGGTCTCGCAACGAACAGCAACGAGCCAGCGAGCCAGGCAGCACTCCATGATGCGATGCGCAAACTTTGGGAAGATCACATCACATGGACTCGCGTCTTTATCATTAGCGCCGCCGGCGATCTGCCGGACAAAGCAACAGCCACGGAGCGCCTTCTGCAAAATCAGGTAGACATCGGCAATGCCATCAAACCGTATTACGGCGAAGCGGCGGGGACCAAGCTGACCACTTTGTTGAAAGAGCACATTACGATTGCCGCTGAAGTTGTAGCAGCAGCGAAGGCAAACGATCAGGCAAAACTGGCGGACGCGAACAAGCGCTGGATTGCAAACGCTGATCAAATCGCCGACTTCCTCAGCAGCGCGAATTCAAAGAATTGGCCGCAAGCTGAAATGAGGTCGATGATGCACGAACATCTCAATCTCACTACGCAGGAAGCTGTAGCGCGACTGCACGGCGATTGGGCCGCCGACGTTAAGGCTTACGACGCGGTTCATCAGCAAATCTTGACGATGGCTGATGGACTCACGATGGGAATCGTCAAACAATTTCCTGAGAAGTTCAAATAGCAATTTAGATCCCAACGTGCATGGCTGCACCGTTCGCACAGTAAGACCACTGACAGAACGAATAAACAGGGGGAATGCACCACGTGAATAAGAAAGTTCAGGTAACTGAAAAACCGTTAATCGCGGAAATCACCAGAAGAGCGCGATTTCTTTTTGTCTTAGTAATGGTATTGGCGGCGGTTGCGCTAGCGCTGCCAATTCTGAGCTTCACGCGCGCACAAGCGTCGAGCGCGCAGCGTAACGCCAAGAAAGGAAACTTACGTATCCAGCTCGTTCCCAGAAACCGGCGAGGCTTCGACGCTCAAATTGCGATGAATGCAATTGACCTGCTCGAAGACGGACGACAAACATTCCGCTTTGACACGTTTGGAGACCAGGTCTTTTGGGGCGGCACGCTTCAGCTTCACCAGGCAATCAAGGGTGCCGCTTTGGGCGGAGTGGGACCAGGTATCAGTCCAAATACTGCGTTAGGTCTCGGACTGAAGGTGGACATCGATGCGCTTCCTCAGCCTCTGGTGAATCAATTGAAACAGGGCAAAGTTAATCTTAATGATCCTGCGACGACAGTCGCCTTGCTCAAACTTGATGCAGTATTGGGAGTGAAGGGCTTTTTTAATGGCGACAATCTCAACTCGGTCGGCATCACTTGTGCTCTCTGTCATTCGACAGTAAATAACTCATTCGCTTTTGGTATCGGAGACAGACTCGACGGTTGGGCCAATCGCGACTTGGATGTTGGGAAGGTAATAGCGGCAGCGCCCAACCTCAGCCCATTCGCGAATCTGCTTGGTGTCAGTCAAGCGACAGTTCGAACTGTTCTGAACAGTTGGGGACCTGGAAAATTCGATGCGGAACTAATTCTCGACGGGAAGGCTTTCAATCCGCAGCAGGTTACTGATGGCGTCGTGACTGGCACAAACGTACCAGGTGCGACGTTGCTACCGAATGCGTTTGGTTTAGCTGGTTACAATCAACATACGTGGACAGGGGCCTGGGGCTCTATTCCATATTGGAATGCGTTTGTAGCAGCGTTGGAGATGCATGGTGTAGGACGATTCTTCGATCCTCGCCTGAACAATGCGGCAAAATTTCCGATCGCAGCTGCTAACGGATTTGCCGACCTGCCACACATCGATCCCGATCAGGATCTGATTACGAAGAAGCTGCCTGAGCTTCAGTTTTATCAACTTGCGATCCCTGCGCCGGCCCCACAAGCAGGTGTGGACTTTAACGCGGCGGCGGCCGAACGCGGTGATGCTTTGTTTAGCGGCAAAGCAAAATGCAACGACTGTCACGTCGAACCGTTATGGACCGAACCCGGCTGGAACCTGCATACGCCTGCTGAGATTGGTATCGACTCGTTCCAGGCGGATCGCGCACCTGACGGCGTTTATAAGACTATGAATCTCGCCGGGATCTTCATTCGTGAGAATGGTGTTTTCATGAATCCAGCGAACAAGGGTCGCTACTATCATGATGGTCGATTCGCAACTCTGCTCGACGTGGTGAATCACTACAACACGCGGTTCAGTCTTGGATTGACCGCACAAGAGAAAAACGATCTTGTTGAATACCTGAAGTCTTTGCCTGAACGTGAGGAGGTGCGTCGTCGCGAAGATGAACAATAGGCGCCATTGTTCTGCAGGCGGGCTGTAGGAAACGTCCGGCGCGGCGCAATGCCGGAGTGGTAGAGTGCGGCGGTCGGGGCGCCGCACTCCAAGAGTCGAAATGGTCCATCTTTCCTTCCCTTTGCCAGGCAGTTGGCATACAATCCGGCCCTCGCTTGACAGCTCTAACCTAAAGTCAACATACAAAGACGAGATAGGCACTTTCTGCGTGCTCTTCTCGCCGGGGAGTCTAAATGAACTTCCTCGGTCGTCGAGAATTTCTCACCCGGATTTACGGTTCGACAGTAAGCCTCGTTACTTGGCCCATCCTGTCTCAGAACTTTTTGTGCGCTCACTCCGCTGGAACTAGTACTGTCCGAAATCCAAATCAGGCAGCTGACTCTTGCTGGTTAGATCTGTGCGCACCATTTGTAGTCCAGGACGAGGAGCGCGGACTCAATTCTGAACTGGTCCTAACCTCTGATACGTTCATCGGTCGCGACGGACATCGTGATGGACGTGATGCTACGGACTACCAACTCCTGCTTTACGAAGCCGACGGCACACGTCTCCAACTCGCACCAGGAAAAGATAAGCTGACGGTTCCGGCAATGCAGACGACCGTGATACCGTTCGCCGAGCTGATTGCTCCCAGAAAAAGTTTCTGGGGAGGGTTGACGATTCGCTTGCGTCCCAATTGTCGTGAGTCGATGCATGCAACCGACTTGTTCAGCTCCGCCTTTGTTCGGTGGCAAACAGCGACGTCATTCGACAATGTTCACGCCAATCCGGATCCGCTGCAGTGGCAGATAAAAAAGCCGTTCCATTACTCGATGCCGTTTCCCGCGCTCTGTGATTACGAGTGCACGGTCGCCCTGTTCAATCCATACGACGCCCACAGCATTGGACACCTCGTGATGCGAGATCACGCAGGCGCCACCCTGATCGATCATGCTTACGACTTGCTGCCACACGCTACGTTGCTTGTTGAACTCAATCGACCTGATTGGAGTTGTGACGCTGTCGCCGCATTCGGACTCCCACAGCCCAAACCGACGACAAGCGTCGTTAAGATGCAGCGAGTTAACGCTGCGCAGAGTAGTGCCAGGGTTGACTCTTCATCGACCGCACGAGACGGAGGCATCCTTGTCATTACAAACGACGATGCCACGACCAAAAACTTTGCCTACATGGTGATCAAGAAACATGGTGAGCGACGGTTCAGCGTAGAGCATCCATTGCACGTCACCCAACCAGTGTCGAAGCCGGCACCGTCAGTTGTACCATTCGATTCTGAGGGACGGTTCAAGGCGCGCAACATTCTCTACTCGCCACTTCTATTTCGGGGAAAGCGCATCGGCCCCATTACACTGGAAACCCGCTTCCATCTGAGCACTGGCTTGCCGTATGAAGATGTTTTGTGGCTAGCACCTTTTGCGGTTGATCAGAACGGTTCTGTGCCCTGGCTTGCGAGTACGGATCAGAAAATTGCTTCTCAACTGAATGTCGGTCAGTGGGAGCGCAACTCAATTCGTTTAGGTAATGAACAAAGTTGCACTCTGAATTTCTCACGCTTGAGCATCCCGAATGATTTCGCGGGTGGACTGTGTTTGCCTGTTGCACCTGAAACAGCTCACACGTTCATGAAAGTTGAAGTGCGTGTGCCTGAATGGGGCGCCCACGCGTTCACTCATTTTCGGCCAGGGCTGCGCGCCGCCCGTTCGTATCAAAAACCCAGACAACGCGGCGGCCTGATGACGGATTATTTGACTGCAGGAGCGCGTCTTCAACGGCGAGATGGCAAGGTCATTTGTGATGAATTTGTCGGCATCATCAACATCGACGATCGCGCTGTCGCCGGAGCGCCGGTCCTGGAACTGTTTGGACCAAACGGTGTCCTCAATCGCGTTCAGCTCAAATCACTGCCCGCGTTTGGGTGTGCGCATTTTCTTCTGTCGAATTTATTACCTGAAAGTTCCTACCCATTTCCGCTCAGCATGCGGTTAACAGACGAATCGGCAACTATCCTCATGTCGACCGTACATTTAGATTACGTGCGGCGCGACCTCGCCCTTGACCACGGCTCTGATCGGTTCTCGACATTCACCGATGCTGGATGTGAGAAGACAGTGGCCTAGTGCTATTGGGGCAGTAGCCCGACCGTCAGGGAGGGATCAAATGTCGCACGTGGAGCCCTCCCTGACGGTCGGGCTACTGCCCCTAAAGTATGCCTGATTAGGAAATGACCCCAAGTCCAAGAGATCTTCACGAGTTCGTCAAACCCATGTATCATTCCGCACGATCTGCTTCCATACTTTAACAGGAACCTTCCAAATTAAGATGAGAAAAATACGACGTCGAACGTTCGTGGGCTCTGTGCTTGCTGCAGGCGCTGCCACACTTCTTCGCCCGCGTAGTGCTCAAGCGGCCGAGTCGCGCATTGAAGTGCTTGTGAATGAGCCGATCGGAAAAATCTCACCTGAGATCTACAGTCACTTCATCGAACACCTCGGCGCTGTGATCTACGACGGCATCTGGGTTGGAGAAAAATCAAAAATTCCAAACTACAACGGTCTACGCAAAGAGCTCGTGGATAATTTGAAGCGAATTAAGCCGGCTGTGATTCGCTATCCGGGCGGCTGCTTCGCAGATCAATACGATTGGCGCGATGGTGTTGGACCGCGTGACAAGCGCCCGACCCGCGTCAACTTTTGGGCTGACACGCATTACAAAACAACCAAAGCCTACGAAGATCTCCAGGGCGGGCCTCAGAAGTATGAGAGCAATCACTTCGGCACAGACGAATTTGTTTCATTCTGTCGAATGGTCGGCGCCGAACCGTATCTGGCGGCGAACGTCCGCAGTCGTGATGTGCGCGTATTTCTTGAATGGCTTGAATACTGCAACGCGCCTGCGAACTTAACCACCTGGTCAACCGAGCGCGTCAAAAACGGCTATCGCGATCCACACAAGGTGAGCTTCTGGGGCGTCGGTAATGAGTCGTGGGGCTGCGGCGGCGACTTCACGCCCGACGAATACGCCACTGAGTTTCGTAAGTTCACGGCCTGGCTGCCGACTTACGGCGTTCCATTGAAGTTAATCGGATCAGGTCCAAACGGCGGTGACGTAAATTGGACCAGGAAGTTCTTTGAAGGTCTGGCACTCAAAGGCGGTCGCCAAATCGCGAAACTTTATGGTTGGGGTTTGCATTATTACTGCGGCTCGACTGGTCAACAGGTAGCTAACGAGTTCACTGAAAACGAGTGGTACGATCTACTGGAACGTTCGAACCGAATGGAATCGCTGATTGAAGATCACTGGCAGATCATGGGTGAATTCGATCGCGAACGCCGCGTGAAACTCGCAGTGGACGAATGGGGTGCGTGGCATAAACAAGATCCTGACGTTCCGCCCGGTTATCTCTACGCTTATGCCGGAACGCTACGCGATGGACTGATCTCTGCGATGAACCTTGACACGTTCCAGCGTCACGCTGACAAGGTGGCGATGGCAAACCCGGCGCAATTGGTGAACACGATTCACTCGCTCTTCCACACTTATGAAGACAAATTCATCCTGACGCCCAACTATCACGTCTTCGAAATGTATATGCCTCACTCGGGCGCGACCGCACTACGAACTGAATTCATCGCTCCGAAGATTGGTTTTACAAGAATTGATGCGCAGCGGAAGGAAACGCCAGTAACACTTTGGGGATTGAACGGCTCGGCTTCGTTGAAAGATAAGCAACTGACACTAACGGTTGTGAATCCGTCTCATAGTCAAGCTAGAGAAACGGAGATCGCGATTCGCGGTGCGTCGGTAATATCTGGAGCCAGCCGCACGCTTACGTCGAATGACATTCACGCGCGTAACAGCTTTGCGAATCCACGTGCTTTGGAACCGAAGGACGGAACGGTACAGGCGAAGGGCTCGACTTTTGTATTTCAGTTTGCGCCCGCGTCAGTCACGCGGCTCGTCTTTACCTTGAGCTGACGGCTGCCTTTGCAATCTCAACAGCGAACACGTGTGTTGGCCCAAACATATTCGAGCGGAAAACAATCCATTTCATGTCAGGAGTGAAGGTCACGTTTGGTTCGAGGTTGTAATTGTGCTTAGCGAGGTTAACAAGTTTCTCCGCTCTAAAAATTCCGGGCTGGATTAGTTCCTTTGCACCCGGTAACTGACCGTCAGTTCGATCGCGCACCATCTCAGGTCGGAACAAATAGATCCATTGACCATTGTCAGGCGCAGCAACGCTGTTTGGACCACCACCATCTCCGGCGAATAGTTTTCCGTCAGGCGAAACGTTGAAATGAACCGACCACTCTTTACGTTCGAGGTGATACCAGATCCGCTCGTGAGTATCGATGTTATAACCGGCTACCCAGAAGACCTCACTGCGCGGCGTCTGCAAGTCGTACCAGATCCATTTGCCATCGGCGCTGAACCATTCATGTCCTTCAATCTCCATCAACATTGTGCGCCGATGAATCTGAGTTAACTGACTGCCGTCAGTGCGAATGGTCCAGGTGCGATCCACCTTGTGCCATGGACCTTCATGGCAAAACATCAGAAGCGTCGGATCAGTCGGTGAGAACTGAATGTGGTTGAACCAGTCAGTGCCGCGCAAAAGCGTCTTCACGTCTCCCGTCTTGGTACTAATCGCTATGAGTTGCAACGGTCTTTGCTCTGCCAGCCGATCCTCCATCATCTGACCTTTGCCTGGATATGCGTCTCCGCGTGCAGCCGGCGGTGGCGCAGGTGGTTGACCAGCCTTAATTGCGGCGACTGTTTTCTCGTCGATAACTCCCGCCAGCAGAGTTTCGTCTGCATTAACAGTCGACACAGATGTACCCGGCGGCAACTTCGCGATCTCGCGCGTTGCCTTAGTGTTCAGATCTGTCGCGTAGACTGTGGTTGACCGAACGTTGTTGTTGGTAACGGTACGCGTGTAGTAGACCTGGCCGGTTTTGTGACCGACGATAATCACACCTACACGCCCGTCGACGATCTTTTCGATCGCGCGCGTCTTCAAGTTAATAGAAGCGAGACCGGTTGGAGTAGTGATGAGAAGTTTCTGACCGTCTGGCGTGTACGGGTTTTGATGAAAATACAAACTTGCGCTGCCGGATTCGTCTGACAAGCGAACCACGCGATGACCCGTATCGGGATCGATCCATTCGCGTGGCGGATCTGATTGTTGCGCAACAGCTGTGACTGCAAGCAGAAGCAATCCCGGAACAACTGTCCAAACCTTCATCATCAGCGCACCTCCCTGTCACGCTTGTACGCTATTGAGGATCCCGATACATCGGGATAGCGGACGGCCAAGACTCAACGTCGGAGCGTAGGGTGCTACTG
>JBKPMX010000104.1:0-46293 GCA_046765655.1 Acidobacteriota bacterium | reverse complement strand
TAGGTTTGACCCTGGTGCTGCGATCTACCTGCAGCACTTTGTTCATCTACTTCCATACCGCATACAGGGTCTCGTTTGGTACTTGGCATAACTCCTCCTTGTTTTACTTCTGATTTACGGGGAACAAGTTAGGAGAACAGTCTGTATCTGACGTGGAGAACGTATGACTTTTGTGTCACTTCATAGAACAGCGAAGATTTGCTCAGTGGCGCGGATAAACACGCAGCTGTGATTGAAGACACTAGACAAAATGCAATTTCTCGTCGGCACAACCATTGCTACCAGATATTCGGTTGTCAGCACATAATGCGATTTGACAACCTTGAACTCACTCCATACAGTTAGCTTGGCGATGGCTAAATGGACCACATCACTGTTCCTGATCGTGACATTCGGCGCGGGCGTTATGTCTGGTATGCCGCTCCACTCCAAAGAGGAGAAATGTGCGCACGGCATGACCGGCATGGACTGCTGCAAAACTGCGCTAGGTCACGGAACCTCGCTGGAAGTGGCAACCGCACGCATTTGTTGTGCGGTGAATTGTGCTGAGTCAGGAACAACAGGTCTGCCGAGGGTTTGCGCACCTAAGACATCTCTGGTACTTCCCGTAGCTCTTCATCCAGCAACGGAAAGTTCGGTACCACAGTTGATTCCAGTTTCGCCGTGGAACCGATCCCACGGTCCTCCGCCAAATTCACATCCCACCTATATTCGTAATCTTTCACTCCTGATCTAGCAACCCGAGTACAAGTCTGTTTCTGCTCGTCCCGGTTAGCGGCGCATAAGTCTGTGCGCGGCCAATCTCGTTTCGAGCGGTGAGCTCTTTTCGGCGCGGAGATCTGCGCGAGGCTGATGAGCTCACTTCCAACATTCGAACAACGTACAGATCCATTCAGGAGGCCAAATGAGATGAAGAAGCTAGTTATCACTTTGAGTTTGATAGCTGTGGCTGCATTTGTATTTGCATGCAAGTCAGGCTCAGCGCCAGCTATCGGAAAGTCAATCAAGAGCGGACCCGCAGGAAACAACCTGACAGTTTCATTAGCAACGAGTGACGGCGTTCTCAAACATGGAAACACCGAGTTCACTCTTTCATTCACTGACGCTGGTGGAAAACCGGTCGACGTTGGCGCAGTAGCAGTAACTTTTCACATGCCACAGATGGGCACGATGCAGGCGATGAATGAACCAGCAACATTCACCACTACTGAAACGCCCGGTGTGTATCGAGGCAAGGCAAGTATTCAGATGGCCGGTGAGTGGCAAGCAAAAATCACCTACGAAGGACCAGCCGGACGTGGCGAAACATCGTTTCCGGTAACCGTTCAATAAGTTCCGATGATTCATTGGCTCATAGAATTCAGCTTACGCAACCGCGGCATCATCGTCGTCGTGTACCTAGCCTTGGCAGCCGCCGGTTACTGGGCGCTTCTACGCACGCCAATCGACGCCATTCCCGATCTATCCGAGAACCAGGTCATCGTATTTACTGATTGGTCAGGACGTTCGCCACAGGAAGTAGAAGATCAAGTTACCTATCCGTTGGTTACCAATCTTCAAGGGCTGCCCGGTGTGCGCGTCGTGCGCGCAAGCTCCGCGTTCAGCTTCTCGATGATCAATGTCATCTTCGATGACAACATTGAACTCTACTGGGCCAGGACGCGAGTTTTGGAGCGCCTGAATCTCGTCACAAAGCAGCTTCCGGAGGGAGTCGTTCCAACACTCGGACCAGATGCAACCGGCGTTGGACAGATCTTCTGGTACACGCTCGAAAGCGACGAGATGAGCTTGAGGGATTTGAGAAGCTTGCAAGATTGGTTTGTTCGCTATCAGTTGAACTCTGTTCCTGGTGTCGCAGAAGTGGCTAGCGTGGGTGGCTACGTCCAGCAATATCAAGTTGATGTGGATCCAAACAAACTGCGCGCATATGGCATACCGCTTTCGATGGTGGTCGAAGCTGTCCAGCGGTCCAACAACAACGTCGGCGGCAATGTCATTGAGCAAGCTGGTCAGTGGGCAGTGGTCCGTGGAATTGGGTTGATCGAATCGGTAAGCGATGTTGAGAACATCGTGATCGGAGCGCAGAACGGCATACCGATTTTTGTGCGGAACGTTGCGGAGGTGAAGCTTGGCAACGCTTTCCGCACAGGCGCACTCGACAAAGATGGTAAAGAAGCGGTTGGCGGTGTGGTGATTGCGCGTTACGGCGTAAACACTTTGGAGGTTATCGATGCTGTTAAGGAAAAGATCGGTGCGCTTCAAGGAGGTTTACCGCAAGGAGTGCGAATCGTCCCATTCTACGATCGCACTCAACTCATTAATCGAGCTACCTCCACTCTTAAGCGCGCACTGATCGAAGAGTTAATTCTGGTAACGATTGCCCACATTGTTTTCCTTGCTCACTTTCGTTCGATCCTGATCGTCACAATTCCGTTGCCCCTCCCAGTGCTGGTCTCATTTCTCTTCATGAAGGTGATGGGAATCAGTTCGAATCTGATGTCACTCTCGGGGATTGCAATCGCCATCGGAGTTCTTGTTGACGCCGGCATTGTCGTAACAGAGAACGCCTTTCGTTTTCTTGAAAAACGACGTGTCGATCCTAAAGACCGGTCGCGAGTGTGGCAAACGGTCCTCGATTCAACCCGCTTGGTGGGCCGACCCGTATTCTTCTCGATGGCGATCATCATTCTCGCTTTCGTTCCAGTCTTTGCACTAACGGGACAGGAAGGAAAACTGTTTCATCCTCTAGCCTTCACCAAAACTTTCGCGATGGTTGGCGCCACAATCATCGCGGTAACACTCGTTCCCGTTCTCTGTACATTTCTGTTAGGCGGCAAGTTTCACTCTGAACAATCGAATCCGGTGATGCGATTCTTGCGGGCTCTCTATCGTCCTGCGCTACGACTCGCTCTGAATCATCGTGCAATCACCATCGGTATTGCTGCCCTTCTGTTCGCCGGCGCAATCATGTTGACGCTCGGAATCGGCAAGGAGTTCATGCCGCCGTTGAATGAAGGCGATTTGATGTACATGCCGGTGACCGACCCCGCGATCTCGATCGATGAGGCACTACGAATAACAAGTAAACAAGACGAAATCCTCAAGACGTTTCCGGAAGTTGAATGGGCCGTGGGCAAAGCAGGTCGCGCCGAAACTTCTACCGATCCAGCACCAGTGAACATGAACGAAACGATCGTTCATCTGAAACCACCGGAACAGTGGCGACCAGGACTGACGCGCGAGCGCCTCATTGCCGAAATGGACGAAAAGCTGCGCATGCCCGGCGTGACGAATATCTGGACGCAACCGATCATCGGTCGCATCGACATGCTGACCACGGGAATTCGGTCGCAAGTCGGAATAAAGATCTTTGGGAATCACCTAAAGGAGCTCGAGGAACTCTCGCGCAAAGTAGCTGATGTCGTGAAGGGCGTTCCTGGAGCTGTCGACGTCTATCCGGAACAGATCAGCGGCGCTCCGTACGTGGATATAAAGATCGACCGGCCCGCTGCCGCTCGTTACGGTATCGACGTGCAGATGATCCAGGACGCGATTGAAAAGGGGATCGGCGAGACGAATCTAACCGTCACAATTGAAGGGAGAAGACGCTTTCCGGTCCGGGTTCGTTATGCACCGCAGTTCAGGGGCAGTGCTCAAGCGCTGGGTCAGATTCCAATCGTTTCCCCGACCGGCGCGCCAATTCCGTTGGGCCAGCTTGCCAGTATTCAGACGGTCGAAGGGCCATCGATGATCTCCAGCGAGAATGGACTCTTGCGTGGAACAGTTCTCTTGAATGTTCGAGGTCGAGATGTCGGTAGTTTTGTCGATCAAGCAAAACTCGCAATAGCGGAGCAGGTGCAGCTCCCGACTGGTTATTACGTCGCCTGGAGTGGTCAGTACGAGAACCAACAACGCGCGCGTCAGCGACTTCTAATCGTGATCCCGATCGTGCTGCTGGTCATATTCGGACTGCTCTACGTTACTTATCACTCGGCTCTTGAGGCTGCACACGTTCTGATGGCCGTACCGTTCGCGTTAACCGGCGGGATCTATCTGCTCTGGTTTCTTGGTTACAACTTCTCGGTGGCTGTCTGGGTCGGCTTTATCGCGTTGTTCGGAACAGCGGTTCAAACGGGTGTCGTGATGGTTATTTATCTGAACGAAGCAGTTGAACGAAAACAAAAAGAAACCGGTCAACTGACTCGCGAATCGTTAAAGGAAGCGGTGATGGAAGGCGCGTTGTTGCGACTGCGTCCGAAAGTAATGACGGTATCAACGGTGGTGGCAGGCTTGCTGCCAATCATGTGGAGCACGAGCGCAGGTTCTGAGGTAATGAAGCCGTTAGCTACACCTGTTCTGGGAGGGATGGTTTCCAGCTTGCTGCACGTTCTGATCGTTACGCCGGCGATCTTTTATTCGCTTCGCGCGCGTGAGTTGAAGAAACAAAGCCTGGTGCAAACACGCGGCGAAGTGATGTCAGCTGAAGTAGAGGAAAAGGAACCTGCATTGAAAGAAAGTTAAGGGGGTGAGCAATGTCACTACGATTTTGTTTTCTAATTCTCGCATTTGTTCTTCTGGTCAGTTTGCCTGCATCAAGCACTCTTGGTCAGGAGGAACGTCCCGCGACCAATCCAACACAAAGTTTGTCGCGCTATTTCGACGCGCGAACAGGGATGACAGCTGATGACGCCGTGGCCTACGCATTGTCAAACAACCCTGAGTTGTTAGCAGTTCGCAAAGAGATCGACGCAGCTCGCGCGCTCGTCAAACAGGCGGCGTTGCGCGCGAATCCTATGGTTGACGTCGAGCACAAGCAACAACTCAATGGATCGGATAACGAAACAATGGTTGGCGGCACGTTGCCGTTGGAATTAGGTGGACGCCGGGGGGCCCGAATTCTGGTCGCGGAGCGTGAGCTTGAAATGAAAGAGCGGCTGTTAGCAGACCGCGAACGTGTGCTGGCCGCGGAAGTAAAGACAAAGTTTGGACAGGCTCTGGGAGAGATGTTAAAGCTCGCGTTCACTGAGAACCTGTTGACAACAACTGACCGCGGCTACCGTCTTGTGTCCGCACGTGTTACCGAAGGCAAGACAGCGCCGTTGGAACAGAACATGGTTTTGGTGGAGGTAAACAGAATCAAGTCGTCGCGTGAAACCGAAGAAGGCAAAGTTCAAATAGAATTGCTTGAACTGCGAAATCTGATTGGAATGAAACCTGAAGAACCGTTGCGATTACGAGGCGATCTCAATCCCACCGTAGAACCGTTGCCTTCGATAGCCGTGGTAACCGAAGTGGCACTCAGAGAGCGACCGGATATGCAGGCAGCGCGTGCGGCCGAAGCCCTCGCCGTCGCTCAAATTGAACAGGCACGGAGCGAAGGTCGTTTCGATGCGAGCCTTAGTGCGAAATATGAATTGATGAACTCCGGTTTTCCTCAGAAAGGTTTCGACGATTCAGGCAGGCTCGTGCCGATCGATGGCAGGTTTCACATGGTGACCGTGGGAGTCAATCTCTACTTGCCAATGCGCAATCGTAATGAGGGAGCAGTTGAGGCGGCGGTCGCTGAAAAGGAAGCGGCGACTCGGCGGCGCGAATCTGCGGAGCTGACCGTTAGACGAGAAATTGCCGCAAGCTTCGCGCGTTATGAGCAATCAATGAAAGCCGCTGAGATCTATCGCGTTGGAGTTCGAGATCAAGCGAATGCGAATCTTGATGTAGTCAGGCAGACATATGAATTGGGATCCAAGACGTTACTGGACTTCATCGCAGAACAGCGACGCTTCATCGAAGTCGAGACGAGCTTTATTGAGTCGTTGCTGCAAACGTATCTCGCACGCGTCGAAATTGAGCGCGCGACCGCTTCGATCGAGCTTATTAAAAAATGAACGACACTACTGAGCAACAGAACAGCGCGGCCAAGCCGGATTCCGCTAAACCTTTAGTGGATGCGCTGACGGTTGAAGAAGTCGCACGAGGTAAGCAACAACCGGGATCCAACAGGATTGCGATCCTTGCGGTGATAGCGATAGTCGCAATTGCGGCGGCGGCAATAGTGCTGTGGTTTTTACTGCAGCCCTCCGGAAGAGCAGGGCGCCCTGTCCCTGCACCGCGCCAGACGTCGTCAGAACAAACGTCGGCCCCAGGCTCAACCGAATCGACTATCACCATCGCGCCTGAAGTAATGCAGCGGGCAGGAATCAAGGTTGAAACTGTAGGTGAACAAATCTCGACTGAAACAGGAGGGTCGGCACTAACGACAGGAATAGTTCAACCAAACGCGTACCGCACAACGCCTGTAATGTCTTTGGTTGGTGGCATCGTGCGCAGGGTAAATGCCGAACTGGGACAAAACGTCGCTCGCGGACAAACAATGGCTGTCATATTCAGTAACGACCTGGCTGAAGCACAATCGCTTTACCTCAAATCGCTGGCTGACTTAGAGGAACATCACAAACATCATGCTAGGACGATGAGGCTTGTTGAGATTGGAGCAGCCAGCAAAGAAGAGTTGGAGCAGGCAACAGCTAAACTTAAAACAGCCGAATCCGAGCTAGCATCTTTGCGTCAGCGGTTGCTGCTTTTGGGTCTGTCTGAACAGCGAATCAATTCTCTGAGATCTTCGGAGCAAGTTAGTTCAGAAGTAAGTTTGCCTTCTCCGGTTTCAGGAACGGTGATAGCTCGTTCGGCAAATCCTGGCGAAGTGATTCAGGCAGACAAAGAAGTACTGCGAGTTGCAGATTTGTCGAGCGTGTGGGTGATTGGTCAAGTATATGAAAAGGATCTGGGAAAGATAAGAGTCGGAGGTGAAGCAACTGTTACTACTGAGGCCTATCAAGGGCGCATCTTTCGTGGGAGAGTGAGTTATGTCGATCCAACACTCGATCCGTCTACTAGAACAGCCCAACTACGTATTGAATTGGCGAACCCGCGTCAGGCTTTAAAGATTGGGATGTACGTCAACGTCGCATTTCCTTTGCTAGGTAGCGCGGCATCGGCTGTCGCAGGTGTTCCATCAAGCGCAGTGCAAAATATAAAGAACGAACAAGTTGTATTTGTCGCGACTAGTGATGCGAATGTGTTTGCAATGCGACCGGTGCGACTTGGCCCAGAGACAAATGGCCGCTACATGGTGTTGGAGGGTTTAGCTGTTGGAGATCGAGTTGTAACTGAAGGAAGCTTTCTGCTTCGCGCCGAATGGTTGAAATCTCATCCGAACCAGTAATTAGTAGTTCGTGAGAATCTCTTCCGGTTTGAAGCCCATCTTCACCAGGCGATCTTTCGTCTGTTGGATCATCTCCAGTGAGCCGCAAACGAGTGCGACGGGTGAGTGGAGACTGGGCAGCACGTGGTCCAACAATGATTGCACGTAACCGGTTGGACCCGACCAGTCGTGACCGTCAGGACGCGAGATCACTTGCCGTAACTCCACTCCCGCTTCTTCCCAATTGTTCGTCTCATCGCGATAACAAAAATCGTCGGGAGTACGGGCGCCGTAGAGAACAACCAGCTGACCGAAGTCATTCTTCCGTCGCAGCACATGTCGCAGCGCCGAACGCAAAGGAGCGACGCCAGTGCCCATCGCGACAAACACCAGATCCTTCCCCTTTTGCTCATCGAGGGCGAAACCGTGACCAGCAATACCGGTCAGCTCGATCGAGTCACCTTCGCACATGTCGAAGATGATGTTGCTGGCGCCGATCTTCTTTTTGACCAACACCTGCAACTCGCGGTCTTCGGGTGCACTCGCGAACGCAAAGTACGCCGGTGCTTCACTGGATACCTTCAGAATTGCTACCTGCCCGGGAAGAAACGAAATCTCGCCTGGCTCGGCGACTTTCAGATCAAATGACTTGATATCACGCGCTTGCGAACGAACAGACGTGATCACGAGCTGCTTTGCGAGATCCGTTTCCATCGATGCAACTCAGTGTAGCAAATTGTTCAAGGTGCAAAACAACAGCACTCAAGTAGCACTGAAATAACTCAAGCGACGCTGAATGCAGGTGGGGAAGGGTGGTTTACCCCCGCTCAAGATTCATCACCCGCAACATTGAGTGGAAGCAATCTTGAGCGGGGGTAAAACCACCCTTCCCCACCTGCATTTATCTGAACTTGAGTTGCTCCGATGCGGCTTGAATGCTCATCTTTTGTACCTTGAACGCTGGCATTCAAGCCGGAGCCTATTTGCTTTCACACCTTTCGATTCGCTGCTACAATCTCGCCGCGTCTCCCTTCACAAGCAGCAAATCTTTAGAGCATCAGCCACCATGAATCGCCAACTCAGAACTTTGCTGTTGGTTGTCGCTGCCATCCTGGCGTTTGTCACTATCACACAAGCGCAATCCGGAAGACGTCGCACCACACCCGCGCCTGCAGCGCCCGTTCCAACGCCAACACCAGATCCGACGCCGAAGCCAAAACAAGAATCAAAATCTGAGCTCGGGTTTATCGTCGGAATCGATCAAAGCGACAGCTTCAACTCGCTGCCTTTGACTTACTACTCCACAGTCTTGAATGCTTGCGCTGACGAGTTGCGTCACAATTCTTCAGCGACAGTGGATACAGCCAGCCAGTTGACGCGCTCAGAGGCGATAAAAAAGGCGAAATCGGAGAAGACTACCTACGTGGTCTATCTGAGGTTCACAGGCATATCAATGAGCAATTCCTCCAACCAGGAGGCCGAACTGGAGTTCATTGTTTATGCACCGACAACCGCGAAGGTAGCGACTAGCGGCAGGAGTTATAAGAACGCGAACAGGAAGGGGCCCATCGTAGTCCAACCGCCGGGAGGAAGCGGTAACATCGTCTACGAGGAACAGCTGTTACGTCGTGCGGCGGAAGATGCTGCTGATCGAATCCTGAAGTCTCTCCACATTGTGATGGGAAACTACTCAGCTTCTGAATAAAGCTGATCGATTACATCACGATACTTTTCGTCGATAATGCGTCTTTTAACTTTCAGCGTTGGCGTAAGCTCTCCGCCTTCGATGGTCAACTCGTTTTCGAGTAACGCTATCTTCTTCACCTTCTCATAGCGCGCGAGGTCCGCAGTCAACTTATCAACCTGCCGCTCAAACAGATTAATGATTCGCGGGTGCCGGCAGAGCTCACTTCGGTTTGTGACGGCAATGCCTTTTAATTTTCTATACGACTCGATGTGCTCCCAATTCGGTACGATCAAGGCAGCGGGGAACTTCCTTCCGGCCCCGATCAGCACAACCTGGTTCACAAAACGAGAGCCTTTGATCGCTTGCTCGACGGGCTGCGGCGCGATGTACTTACCACCTGAAGTTTTGAACAGCTCCTTCTTACGATCAGTGATGCGCAAAAACCCGTCTGCGTCGATCGTTCCAATGTCGCCTGTTTTAAACCAACCATCGTCCGTGAACACCGCGCGCGTTTCCGCGGGTTTGTTGTAATAACCGCGCATGATGTTTGGCCCGCGCGCTTCTATCTCGCCGTCTTCCGCGATTCGGATCTCAACGTTTGGAATCGGTTTGCCGACCGTGCCGATCCGGTTGTCGTCCAATTGGCCCGTGGTAATCACAGGCGACGTTTCGGTCAATCCATATCCCTGCATTATCGGGATACCAGCACCCAGATAGATGTAGCCCAGCTCTTCCGGCAACGCGGCACCACCTGAAATCAATAGACGAATGCGCCCACCAAACGCTTCACGCCAGCGTGAAAACACGAGTCGGGAGGCAACTGAATGCTTCAGTTTCAACCACGCCGGTATAGCTTGATGGTCAACTGCGCGTTGCGCGTAATCGCGTCCCACGTTCACGGCCCACGAAAGCAGGACCACGGACAATCCACCTCTCTCTGCTGCCCGTTCACGAATGCGTGCATAGATCTTTTCAAAAATTCGTGGTACGCCGACGAGGATGGTGGGTCGAACTTCACGTAAATTTGGACCAAGCGTCTCGATCGCTTCGGCGTAGTAAACAGCCATTCCATGATAGAGATACATGTACAAAGCCTGGCGCTCGAATACGTGCGACAAAGGCAACACCGACAGTGCAATGTCATGCTCGCCGAAAGAGAGATGGCCCGAAAAGGCGATTAGATTTGAAACTAGATTCGAATGCGCCAGCATCACTCCCTTTGGTTCGCCTGTAGTTCCCGACGTGTAAATAATCGTTGCCAGATCTTCAGATGTCGGCTGTCGCTCCAAGTCGTTGTTTATGTCAGGCTGATCCAGTTGCAGCTGCCTTCCTCGCTCTTCAAGCTGAGTCAGAGTTAGCCCGTCGTCAGTCCCGACATCGGCTGTGTCAAAGAAAACGATATGTTCCACATGTGGGCATTGTCGCAGGATGTCTTCCAACTCAACGAACTTCGCATGATTCGCAAGAATTAACGCTCGGGCACCTGAGTCGTTGAGAATGTACTGCACCTGCGGAGGCGTTAATGTTGGATAGATCGGGACATCGATTGCGCCCGCGAAGATGCACCCAGCATCGGCAAGCGTCCACTCGACGCGGCTCTCAGACAGAATTGCAACGCGGTCGCCATAACGAATGCCGATTGAGTAAAGACCGGCCGCGATCTGCCGGATCCGCGCGAGCATTTCGTCGGACGAAATCGACTGCCACGATCCTGCGCGTTTGAAGTTGAGGGCGTCGGGGCGTTTGTGCTTTTGAACGAGTGTCTTGAAAACTTCAATGATCGTTGTCGGCTCGCCCGGGCTCGCGGGGACACTGATGATCGCCGGCTGAACTGACGACTCGACGTGCTCCGCAACCCTGTTCACGCGGCGTTCACCCCATTCAGAACAATGTCGAGCACTTGATCGGCGAGTGGCGCTAGCTTGTACCTTCGCTTCGACAGAATCCAATTCGTCGCCATCTCGTCCAGTGCGCCGAACAGAATCTTCGACACAACTCTCGCGTTCAGATCAGCACGAAAAACACCTGCGCGCTGTCCCTCCTCGAATGTCATGCGAATGAGGCTGAGGTATTCAGCGAAACCCGCCGCTGAAAACTCTTCCATAAACTTCGTCGAGCCGCGGAGTTCAACTTGAAATACGACGGCGAGATTACGATCCGCTCCCAGTCGTTCAAGATGCAACCGGGCAATCTGTCGCAATTTTTCTTTCGGATCAGAAATACTCGCGAGTTGTTTCTTCGCATCGGCAATTGCTTCGTCGACGATTCGATCAAAGATGGAGTGAAGAATCTCTTCTTTGCTTTTGAAATATAGATAGACGGTGCCGTCAGCGACACCCGCTTCGCGAGCAATGTCAGCAACCTTCGCGTTGAAATAGCCGTTATGAGCGAAGATGGTGATCGCGGCGCGCAGTATTGCTTCGCGTTTATCTGCCACAACCGGTTTCATTGAATTGAGCACCCGAGCCATTCGGTTCTCCGTCACGAATTGATAGGGGAAACGCGTACTGAATGAACAATCACTCAGTCGGCATCTAGCGTAGAGTTTTAGAGATTATTTTGGCAAGAAGGCAGGCTGGTTGGCAGCGTAATCTTTTTGTCATTGAGAGTGCATTGCCGCCGCGTCAATGCTGGATCCCGTCCGGTGTCGCGTCGATTGCCACGCCGTTAGGGGTGCAATATTTATAGCTTTGTATTTCTTAAACCATCTGCGCTCCTTTATGAGTGCAATGTTCTGCAAGGTATGTCGCGTGATCGGCGGGCACTCTCGGAACACATTGCGCTCCTAAAGTGCGCTATAAACATCGCACCCGGATGGGGTGATCGACGGCGAGCATTGATGAGTCGACTGAGCGTTGACAAGTTTTGGCAGTCACCGCCGACTTTCACCGTGCGCGCCGGCAATCACGAGATCGCGTTCCAGGTGCTCGAGCTCAACGCTCCGCACAAATAGTTCCTGCTTGAGCGTGGGTATTCTGATGCCACGGCCCTGGAAGAGCCGAGCGATTCGGTAATTAACGTCACTCCGGATTTGAATGTGGCGGCGCGGCTGGCTGGTCCAAACTAACAAGCGGAAGTCGAGGGACGAATTTCCAAAACCAAGGAACTGCACTTTCGCTTCCGGCACCTCCAACACGTTCTCCACATCACGCGCGGCCTCAAGCAACGTTGACGTGACAATATTCACATCTGAAGAGTCAGATACCGACACGAGAATTGGAATACGTGCGCGCGGATCGCCGTACGACCAATTCACTACTCGTTGACTTACGAGTTTGGAATTGGGAACGATGATCGCAATGCCGTTGTTCGTGAAAACCGTCGTCGTCCTTAAATTAATGCTGTGGACATCACCTTCGTCTTCGCCAATTGTAATTCGGTCTCCCACACGAATCGGGCGCTCGAACAATAGGATGAAGCCTGACGCGATGTCGGCGGCGAGATACTGCAGACCGAAGCCGATGCCGACTGACAGCGCGGTAAAGATGACGGCGATCGAAGTTAGATCAATCGCAAAGGCTTGCTTGAGTGCCAGCAAAATACCGACGGTGATGACGACATATTTTACAAGTCTGGAAATCGTGTAACGTAGGCCGGGATCGATATGTCGTCGTTTCGCGAGTCGCCGCTCAATTAAGGAACTCCCACCACGCGCGAGAAAAAACGTGATAGCTAAGGCGATTAGACCAATAAACAGACTGGCCGCTGAAACAGTTATGCGACCAAAGGTGAACGGATATGTAAGGTAACTCCACACGCTGCGGAGTATCGCGAAGCCATCCTGCAAAAACATGATCGCGTTTACGTAAATCTGCATTGCATTCATTTCATATCACTCTCAATCGCGAGCGTCTATAAACAAGCGAAGTCTTGACAATACTGCAAGACAATCATAAGGTTCCGCGCACGTAAAAACTTTGGCTGCCGTGCGAAGCCTCGTCACCCCCCTCTTATTCCTGGCTTTGAACTGAATTCCGCGCTTTCAACAGTACAAAATTCGAAATTCGCATTCCGAAATCCGAAATCGTAATCTGTGATATTCTTCGCCGCGAATGGACGACCCCATTGTCCTGTTCATCCTCCTGCTCGTCCTGGCTCTCATTCTGACGGCCACTGTTCTGCCTATCGTCGCGCTCGTCATTTCCATCCGCACAAGATCTAAACTCACGAAACAACTCGCTGCACTCGGATTACCACCACTCGCACCAACGGATAATCGCAATGTGGAGGCGGCGCTTGCTCAACTTCAAGCTCGCGTAGACGAACTCGAAGCGTTTGTCGCACAAGAACGACCACAACAGCGCGCCATCGAACGACCACCGATTGCTCCAATCGAACAACCGCCCGACGAGCGACCGGAGCCACCGCCACAATACGTACGTCCGACTCCCCCACCGATTTCCCCACCACCACCGATCCAACCAGCGCCACAGCCGATCGCAGCCCAGCGAATCGATACGCTTCAACTGGAGTCGCTGATTGGACGTCGCCTGGTGGGTTGGGCAGCGGTCGCTTTGATTCTGTTTGCCGCAGCGTTCTTTTTGAAGTACGCGTTTGATAATCGTTGGATCGGTGAACTCGGACGTGTTTCGATCGGTGTAACTTTTGGAGTAACCCTCACGCTTCTTGGTTTCAGATATCACCAGCGCGGCTGGCGCGTATTCTCACAGATTCTCACTGCGGGCGGCATCGTACTGCTTTATCTGTCCGCCTACGCAGCATTCGGTTATTACCATCTCGTTACTCAGAAAGCCGCATTCATCTATCTCATAATTCTCGTTTCAGAAGCTGCGGCGCTCTCTCTCCTGTACGAGGCTCCTGCGATTGCGATCATGGCCCTCATCGGTGGCTTCCTCTCACCGATACTTCTGCATTCGGATCGAGATCAATACAAATCTTTGTTCGGCTACATATTCGCGCTCGATGTCGGTGCACTCGGGCTGTTAAAGCATTGGCCGGGATTAAGTGCACTGGCGTTTGGCGGCACTCACTTGTTGTTCTGGCTGTGGTACGGAGAACAATATCATCCGCAGAAATTAACCGCAGTGATGGTTTTTCAGACTGCGGTCTTCCTCGCTTTCCTTGCCGCATATGTGGTTCGGCAGATCGTCAGGCAAGCAAACGCGACGATTGAAGATTTGTTGTTGTTGCTGCTCAATCCTTTCATCTTCTATGCCACTTCCTATTACTTACTCAACCCCTCTTATCACGATTGGATGGGTGCGTTTGCGATTGCGATGGCAGTGGTCTACGCCGGCTCAACCAAACTGCTACTCGATCGTTCGACAGCGAAACGTGGCGAATCGTTGATCTTGATCGGCGTTGCAATCACATTCATAACTCTCGCAATCCCAATTCAACTTAAAGGGAATTGGATCACGATGGCGTGGGCTGTTGAAGCGCTCGTGATTCTATGGACCGGTATCCAAACGAAATCGACGCGGCTGCATGTGTTGGCTTGGGTGTTGTTTACCTTGGCGCTTGGTAAGGTGATCGTTTGGGACATGAAATGGAGCGCATCGTTCACACCAGTTTTTAATCAATACTTTCTGTCATCGCTATTCGTAATCGCATGTTTATTTGGCGCAGCCTGGCTCTACCACCGTATGGGCGACAAAGAAGCGTTTGCTCGACCCATGAAACTAATCGCCGCACTCGTCGGCGTCATCTCACTCTGGTTCCTGATGTCCGTCGAGACGTATACATTCTTTGCGACGAGGGCTTCTGCGTACACACAGTGGGAAGACATTCGCCGCGAACAATGGCTGGGCCAGATGGCGCTGTCAGTTCTGTGGGCGCTGTATGCAGGAACTCTGGCGACGATCGGTTTCGTCCGGCGGTCTGCAGCCATTCGTTGGGCCTCACTGATCTTATTCGCGATCGCGGTCATTAAAGCAATGATCGTCGACATCGCTTATCTCCAACAACTCTATCGCATCATCGTTTTCTTTGTGCTCGGCGTGTTGCTGTTGCTAGTGGCCTGGGCTTATCACAGGGCGTTCTATGCGAAGGAGACAGCAAAATGAAAAAGCTGTGCGTACTAATTCTCCTGCTCTTCATTCTTTGTAGCTTAACGATCACATTGCCGGTTGCGGCCCAAACGTCGACTAGCGCGTGGCCTTTTTATGTTGAATTAAATGGCGCAACCGGAAATCCAGGACTCTATGATCTAATCGTCCCGCTTCACGTGATGGATAAGTCGCTCGATGATCTTTCCGATTTGCGGTTAATTGATAACAACGGACGCGAAATACCTTACGCAGTTCGGGTCAGGCGAGACGTCAATGATTCAAAGTCGGTCGCGGCGGCTATATTCAATCGCGCTTTTTCAGATGGTGCAGCCGAGGTATCAGTAGATCTGGGTGAGGAGCACAGCGAACACAACGCCGTAGAAATTGTGACGACCGGATCTAATTTCCGACGCAAGGTAATAGTCGAAGCCGGTGATTCCACAGATGAATGGCACACATTGAAAACAGGCGACGTTATCTTCAGCTTTAACTCAGACAATAGTGTGGTTGATTCGAATCGAGTGAATTATTCCCCAAGCAGGTTTCGTTACTTACGAATTCGCGTCTTCCCCGACAACGATTCAAATGACCGCCCGGAAATCACCGATGTTCGGGTGATGATGTCGGCGCGCGAAAAAGGCGAGCTTCTCACCTGGCCCACGAACGTGCCATCAGTTCAGTTGTTGCGAAACCAGGGCGCGCCAGCGTCTGCATGGATGATCGATCTCGGCGCACGTGTACCGGTCGATCGAATCGCTTTGAATTTCTTTGACTCTTCGTTCTCAAGGCCGTTTCAGATTGAAGCCGTTGACAATCAAAACGTGCGCCTGATTGCTACAGGCGAGTTGACACGGAGAGAAGGTGATAACAAACCAATCGTAATTAACTTCAGCACGGAAGAGCACACGCGCAATCTGCGTTTGTTAATTACCGACCACAGCAATCAAACGCTCATGCTGATGTCGATTGAGCCCAGTGCGCCTGCGCGCCAGCTGGTGTTCGAGATCAAAGAACCACCGGCTCAACCAGTGCGACTATATTTTGGCAATCAGAAGAGCCTGGCGCCGCATTATGATTTTGAAAAAGAGCTCGCGAGCAAGATAGCAGCGAATGTCAGTCGCGTCGGTGTCGGCGCCCGAACTTCGAATCCTAACTACACTCCCGAACCGCTTCCCTTCACCGAACGCCTGCCGTGGCTGATTTATTTAGTGCTGGGAATTTCGAGCGTTGCGCTAGCGCTGATTCTGCTAAACCTCGCGCGTCGCAGCATGCGCCGGCCAAGTGAACCAACTCAAACGCCGTAGAACGAAGAGATTGGGAGGGAGAAGGGGTGACGGTGAGAATGGGGGAAGGGGCGACGGGAACATTCCCCGACTCACCCCGTCTCTCTTTGTCCCCGTCTCCCCTTCTCCACGTCTTTATTCGCAACAGGCTACCTTTGCACAACGTCACTGCATCTTAGCGTCGACACAAGGATTCCTCGCGCGGTCTCCCCCGCTTTAGTCCTTCTGCCGATACACAAAGAGACCAGTTTCAGTCTCGATCCGAACCAAAGTACGTCATTGAATCGTTCGCGACTCTCCTTTGCAGTCGCGTGTCCGGAGGTCTCTTTGGAGTGCGGTGGCCCGGCCCGCTTTGTTACATCGACCTGTTGCGAGAACGGCCAGGTAACAAATCGGTGCCCGGCCACCGCACTCCAAAGTATGCAAGTCTTTTGCACTCGCAGCGTTCAACTCTCAAGGAGTAAAAACCAATGAAACCCAACTGCCACACTGACGGAGTGCGCTCCCTGCATTTTGGGATCGTAACTCTTGTCGTTGCCTTGTTGTTCCTAACCATCAACACGCTTTCAACCTTAGCCCAAACGCCTTCCGTTGCTACCGACGGCTGGGTCGTGTTGCCTGTCGAGGAATATCGAGCACTTCGACGTGCTGCGTTTCCACTCGACAGCGATCCCGCTCCACCTCCTGTCGAAGCAACACTGAGTCGCATAGATTACGACTTGAAAGTTGAAGGTGATCTCGCTTCCGGCGAGGCCCGATTGACAGTTGATGTCATTCAGAACGGATGGGTCCGTCTGGCGATGCCTAAAGGATTGATGGTTCGCGAGGCTAGTCTCGATGGAAGACAAGTAACGCTGGTCGCGCCAGCCTCTGACAAAGGTGATGATGCTGGAGAGTTGTTGCTCTCGAAGACCGGACGTTCAGTGTTAACGCTCAAGATCGTGGCACCTGTCTCGACTGTTGCCGGTACCGACTTACTGCAACTGCCGGCGAGTAATTCAGCCGTTGTGCGCGCAGCTGTTGAGGTCGCCCGGCAAGGCGTTGATGTGCGAATCACTGGTGGACTCCTGATGGACCATGCAGACACAGCGTCAGGTAGTCGTTGGGTAGCAAATGGCCGCGGAACTGAACCGCTAACGTTTGCCTGGAGGCGCAAAATTGACGAAGGCCGAGGCTTGCAACCACTGAGATTGCGTGGCGTTGTATCGCAGCTTGTCGGACTTGGAGAAGACACGACGCAGATCAGCGCAGAGATCCAGATCGATGTACTCCAGGGGATGACGCAAGAAGTTCGACTTCAACTGCCGGACGGGTTTGTAGTCAACCAGGTATCCGGCGCAACTGTCACCGACTGGGAAACCAAGCCACGCGAACTGACCGTGGTGTTCATTGAGCCCGTGCAACAGAGTGCACGCTTCACGTTGAGCGGCGAGTTGCGTTTGCCTCGGTCAGGTAAGTTGGACGTCCCTCTTATTCGTTTACCTGCAGCCGAACGAGAAATTGGCGGCGTTGCAGTTGAAGTATTGGGTGCCGGAGAAATCAAAGAACGACAAGCAAACGGATTGGAAGAAGCTGAAGCGGCCGAACTGGGTCAAATGATCTCGAGCCGTCAGTCGCCATCGCTTGTTGCGTTTCGGTTTCCGCCGGCTGAAGGAAAGTCAGCGCGATCGCTTTCAGTTGGGGTTGCGCGTTATACGCCGCAGGCCGTGCTGACCGCGAACATCGAAGAAGCAAACTACAGCACGCTGATCACCACTGACGGCAAGATGCTCGTACAATCGAGATTTGCTGTCCGAAACAATCAACGAAATTTCTTGAAGATCAATTTGCCGGCAACCGCCGTGTTGTGGAGTGCGTCTGTCGCCGGCCGCCCGATTCGACCAGGACGCGCGCCTGATGGATCTCTCTTACTTCCGCTCGAAAAAATGAAGTCAGGCGATGAGGCAGCAGCCTTCGTCGTCGAGGTGGCTTACATGGATCACACGGCTGCCTGGACAGATAAAGGTCGAATGCGGTTGTCGCTGGTCTCGGTCGATCTTCCTATCTCCAAATCGCATTTGTTGGTCCATCACTCACCGATCTTTCGGCTAACGACACCGGCGGGATTGAGTGGAAGCTTCCGAGTCGCACCTTATGAGGAATCGGAAAGTGTACTCAAACTCACTCCCGGCCTTTCCACGGCGAATGAACCTACGGCTCCGTCAACGGACTCCGTCAGCGAAGGCGCGAAGGAGCTGGTGTCGAAACTCCGAGACACCAAGCGCACCACGCCGATGCGCAATCTGCCGCTTCGCGTGACTTTCCCGCATTTTGGTCCGTCGCTGTTTCTGATATCCGAGCTGACTAGTGAAAACCAAACCCCAGTCGTTGATCTTGATTTTCAACGCGACAAGAAAAGAGGTGACCAATGAAACGCGCAATAGTTTTTCTTCTACTTCTCGCGACTCCAGCCTGGGGCCAACAACGCGGCGTGAATACAAGTATTGCGATGCCGCCGCCGATTCCGACCTCTTCTGGTCAGGTCACTTTAACTCTGGCTGAGTACAACCGGTTGTCGGAACTTGCTTCGAAGAAGCCCACAAAATCAGACGCTCCACCTCGTTCGTACGTACTATCGCGCGCTGCATTCAAACTTCGCGTAGAAGAGCAAACAGTACTCGGCTCAGTCGATCTAGCTGGCTCAGTCCTCGAGAAGAGTGCCACGAAGGTGCCTCTAACGCAGGGCTTGACTGTGTTGGAAGCAAAGCAGGCAGGCAATTCTCTGCCGTTGCTACAGGAAGGTCCGACGCATGCGGCGGTAATCAATGGACCTGGAGACTTTTCGGTGTCGTTGTCTGTGGCTTCCGCGCTGAACGTTGAAGCGGGTCGCGCGACTCTCGTCTTAGCGGTGCCGCCTGCAAGCAGCTCGGTGTTGTCGCTCGAACTTCCCGGCAACCATGCGAATATTCGCGTTGAGCCCGGATTGATCACAAATCGATCTACCATTAATGGAAACACTCTTGTCGAAGCGACCCTCGAGCCGGGCAAGCCAGTTCGTCTCTGGTGGACCACGCGCGAAGTTGCGGCGCCTGTTGCTCAGAGAGAAGTTCGCTTTCTCTCAAGTGTGAAGAGTGTCGTTTCTGTTGGCGACTCACAGTTGCGAGCGATCGCTTTGTGTGATGTTACCGTCGTTCAAGGTGACGCTGCAGAATTCAAGATACCGTTACCAAGTGGATTCGAGCTGACAGAAGTGACCGGAAGCACACTAGATTCGAGTGAAGTACAGAACGGCGACTTGATTCTGCGGGTTCGGGAACCTGGCCGTCGCAATCACCAGTTTCTGGTGGCAATCGAGAGAACGAATCGCGACACGAAAGCTGAAGCACCGGTGCTCGCGTTCGCGGGAACACAACACGAAACCGGTGAATTGTTGGTCGAAGGAGTCGGTTCGATGGACTTGACGCCAACAGAATCCGGAGGCCTGCGACGAATGGACGTGCGCGAGGTTGGTGCCGTAGCGCGTTCACTCGCGCGGTTTCCGCTTCAAGCTGCGTTTCGTTACAACCGTCGACCGGGCGACACACCGAAATTGGAACTCAGTTGGACGCAGTTTCCTGATACCACCGTATTATCGGCAATCGCAGAACGCGCGACGATAACCACGCTCACGAACATTGAAGGAAAGGCGTTAACCGAAGTTACATTGCGTGTCCGTAATCATGCGCAACCCTTCGTAAAAGTTGAGTTGCCAGCGGGTGCGCAACTGCTTTCCGCCGAGATTGAAGGACAAAGAGTGAAACCAGTTGTCGGAACAGATGGAAACAGAGTTCCGTTGTTGCGCGCTGGCTTGAACTCCAGGGGCGCGTACACAGTTTCTTTTGTCTACCTCAGCTCGGGAGATCGATTTGCGAAGGCTGGATCGTATGCGATGGGTCTTCCGAAGCTGGATATTCCCGTGAACATTTTGACGTGGGAAATCTCGCTACCCGATCGAGTAGAAGTGCGACAGTTTGGTGGGAATGCTCTTGCCGCCGATTTGTTCCCGACAGCTGCTCAAAACTTTGTATCTGAGAACGAAAGCTTTGAAGCCGAGGACGACTCGAGTCGTTGGGCCAGAAATGATCTGGCGAGTCTTGAAGCGGGTCAGATTGGCGGCATTGTCACCGATCCAAACGGTGCGGTCGTAACGAATGCACAAATCACGGTGACTAACAAGCAAACAGGCAGAACCCAAACCACACGCTCGGATGGAGATGGACGCTGGGTGGTGTTAGGTGCAGACACTGGACCCGTGAGTGTTAGGGTAACCTCACCCGGTTTCAAGGACACGCAACACGAGTTGGACGTGGTCGCCACCGCTCCCGCTCGATTGGGAACAACCCTTGAAGTGGGAGCAGTCAGCGAAGTGGTAACGGTAACGGGCAGTGGCAACGCTATCAACAGTTTGAGCGTAGATGGTCTTAAAAGACTGGAGACCAATGCGCGTCAAGCCCAACAGCTGCAACTGTTGACTCCGTCTCAGAACGTCGCGAATTTGCAGCGAAAGGTTGCGGGCGTGTTTCCAGTGAAGATCGATGTGCCACGCGCCGGTCGTTCATATAAATTTGTTCGACCGCTGGTGATGGACGAGGAAACGCGAGTGACGTTTCAGTACAAAGCGAGATAGCAAAAGACTCAAGGTACATAACATCAATCACTCAAGACTCAGGGAGACAATCAACTCAAGTAAATTGCAGTGGGGAAGGGTGGCTTGCGCTCAAATCCAGTTGAATCGATCTAGAGCGGAAAGGGATCTTGAGCGGGGGCAAGCCACCCTTCCCTACTGCGTCTTAATGAGTTGAGCTGTTGGAATGAAGCTGGCTTGTTAATGTTATGTACGTTGAAGTGTATGAGTGGCATTGAGTGATATTGACTCTATCGCTTCACAATCGGTAGCTCAATCGAAGACAAGCCGCGCTTGTTGCGTTGAACGGCGATCGTGGGTGTGCCCTCCGCCGGAATCCGGATGAACGTGTCTTTATCGTGGCCGGCGATCGCGACGCGTAGTTGATGACCTCTCTTGATCAATACTGAGATCGGCTGCAGACCAAATTTGATCTCCGTCAGCTGTCCCGGAACTATCGGCGCGGCATCGGCCTTTTTGAACGAGTGATAAGGAACGAAGATCTTGATTGGTGATTGCGCGTTGGAGATTCGCCGATGCAGGCCGCGCAACGCGCCTTCCGTTAAATAGGTCACCTTCCCGTTCGGATCCATCTCTTCGAGATAGACATAGAACCCGCCGTCAGGGTGCGTTGATGTCAGGTAGAGGCTGACGATTGGATAACCACTGATCTCGACATCTCGATCAAATGGAGCGCTTGTGTAAGTCAGTAGCTTCTTGTCCTCATCCGCGCGGTCGGGATACACCACTTCACCGCCAACCTGGGTATGCCACCTGTTCTTGGCGCCAGTCGTCGCATCGAAATTGATTGTGTATCGATCTTCCCCGCTGTCGGTCTTCGGCGGATCCGCGCTCAATGAATTGTTCACATCGAAATACCAGCGCGTTGGTGTAGTACCGGCAACGGGCCAGGTGTTTGTGACTTTCCACTTCTCTTCACCGATCGTGAAGTAATAGAGAAGCTTCTCGTTATCCAACCCTGTATCGACACCCTTTAGATAATGATCAAAGAACCGGAGCGTCTCGAACCCGATCATCACGCGTTCTGGTTCAGCAGGTTTATATGGACTCGCATTCTGACCCGCACCGTGGTTCCACGGACCGATGACGGCGCGCTGTGGATTCTTCAAACTCGCAAAAGTTTTGATGACTCCATCCGCGGTGCTCGCGTCAAACCAACCACCCCACGAGTTGATAGCAACGTTTGATTTTTCTATCTGCGAGACATACGAGTGCAAACTCAGCTCATCGAGCGTTGTTCCAAACGCCCGATCGTCTCGAAAGTTCGTCGCCAGTGCAGTTGCATATACGTCCATGTTTTCAGAACGATGGGCGGTTGCTTCTTTGTAAAGTTTCCGATCAGTGTCTTCGTCAACAAGTGTGACGCCAGGGTTTGTATCTAACTGCCGGTTTCCTTCATTCCAGGTTTTGACCACCCAGTCGGTCAGAAGACCACCCGGATATGGAGTCTCCGCAAACAGATCAAATTCGTAATGACGAGGAACAACTGCTTTGACTGCCGGGTTCATGAGTGTTGCGAGCCATAACGCGGTATTGCCGGTGTATGAACTGCCGGTCGCGCCCACCTTTCCGTTGGACCACGGTTGCGACACGATCCAATTCACGACTTCGTTGTAGTCCTTAATCTCGTCTTGTGAAAAGGGAGCCTTCCAAACTCCGTACGACGCACCGGTGCCACGTGCATCGACCAATACGTGAGCGTACCCTTGTCTGGGATAAAACGTTCCAGGCTGCTCTCCCTGATTGCCGCGCCAGTAACGAGTCATGGACAACACGGCCGGGATCTTCTCATTCGCTGGAAGGTCTTTCGGCAACACGACAGTGATCGCAATCTTCACACCGTCTCGCATCGGCAGATATAACGATTTCGAAAGTAAGCCATCGAAGCGGGGCGGAACGAAACCTTTATACCGCTTCGTCTCAACATTCTGGGGCAGGTTCGAGAGCAGCAGATTGACTTCACGATTGTCGTTGCTCGACTGCGAATCAATCTTCGTTACCGCTATGAGTAGGATTAGCAGGATAAGGGCAGTTCTTCTAAACATAACTACCTTCTACCTCCGAGAAATGACTCCACAGATGTCCGATATGCTTCTTCAGCTTGTCGTTAACACGAACGGTGGCAGGGTGGAGCGATCCACCAAATCACACGAACTAACACGAACGGAACCTCTTAACCCTAAACACCAACGACGCCATATTCTATTCAGTTGTGAATTGACTACACACGACAAGAAATTGACGCGTCGTGCCAACGAGATGTTAACTGAGAGAGATGCGTTCTGCTTTCACAATTCAGGCAAAGTCAATTGAGAAGATCATTAACTTCGCGACGGCCGCAGGAGCGTCGCCCGAAGATCTTTACTCCGCTGTACGTCTCGACTCATCTGTGCTGCAGAATCCGGACAACCGCATTCCGTTTGCGCAACTTGTCGAACTTTACGAGAAGGCTGCCGAACTCACCGACGACTGTAATTTCGGGCTTCACCTTGGGCAGACCGTCGATTTACGACTCTTTGATGTTGTCGGTTATTCGGCGCTGCATAGCCGGACGCTGGGCGACGCTTTCGCTCGTGTGGCGCGATATCACTCGATCTGGACCGACGGTGCGGTATTCAAAGTGGAGACCGCAAGGAATACCTCAACAATTAGTTACCGGTATGTTGATGAAACGATCGGAGCGCATCGGCAGGACAGCGAGATGACCTTTGCTGCGGTCGTTTCGTTGTGCCGGGTTGCAGTTGATGAAGATTGGATACCTCTGGCCGTCGAATTCCAACATTCGAAACCTCAAGACACAACCGAACATGCCCATTTATTTCGTTGCCCGGTAATCTTCGACGCGCCATTCAACAAACTAACGTTTAACTCTGCCAGTTTGAGCCTGCCAATTGAACAGGCTGATGAAGGACTGGTTCGTATGCTCGATCGTCACGCGCAGGAGTTGCTAGCGAAGTATCCTCCGCGCGACACGGTAATCGACAACGCTCGCACAGTGATCACCCGTGAACTCAACGGTGGTAATCCATCTCTTGAGCACGTCGCGACACAATTGGGGTTAAGCGAGCGCACCCTCCAACGAAAGCTGCAGGAACTCGGCACGTCGCACAACGATCTGGTTGAACAGATACGGCGAGAGCTTGCAATGCGATATCTAAAAGAACCTGACATGGCGATCTGTGAGGTTGCCTACCTGACTGGATTCTCTGAACCGAGCTCCTTCCATCGCGCGTTCAAGCGCTGGACCGGTGTTACTCCCGGTGAGTTTCGCCAGCAATGACAACTCAAGGTGGCTTTGCACAAAAAGTCGCTGAGCCTGCGGAGCAGGCGTTCAGCATAAAGCCTGGGGCGTCAGCCCCAGGTCTAGCGGCGGTATGAACATTAAGCCCGTGAAACGGGCGACAGCTCCTTGTTGCGGCTTTCACCCGCTATCGCGGGCTCAAACTTGTATCGCCTCTGTTCCTGGGGCTAACGCCCCAGGCTTTATGCTCGACGCCTGCTCCGCAGGCTCAGCAACTTCATATCGCTCGAATTTGGCCAATCAAGTCTGCCAACCTCGCCGCCCACTTGTTCAGATCAAAGTTCTGCGGATCGTCATGTCGGTCCTGGAAGCCTAGATCGATTGGTGAGTGATAAGCAGGGATCAACCAACGACCTGAGCGAGCGCTCGCTGCAATGTACACAAGAGCGAGTCGCTCGAGTTGCGCATCAGTGAATCCCGGCGTCGGCGCAATACCATCGTTATTGAAACTCACCGAACGATCGCGAATGCGCGGTTGAATATTTTCGATGTGCAGAAAACTTTTCTTATCAGGCGGATTGCACAGACCGAATTTTGTACCGCTCGGAGGACTCGACGATTCGAAAACAATCGAGGTCGCCGATTGGCCCAAACGATTGATCCAGACGTGGCAAACCGGGCGTGTTACCCGGACGCTCAAGCGGTTGATTGACGAAGTCGCGTCGTCGACGTTCACAGGAAAATCGGTTGACTCGAAGAAGTCGCTGGTGTCGTGAATTACAAAATACTTCGGAGCCGACAGTGCGACTGACAACGACCCACCGATGTCTGCTTCCGCAATTCCCTTTTGCGTTAGGAATCTCTTCAACTGATCGATCGTGATTGAGGTTACCGTTGGCTGACCGATGATTGCATCCAGCGGAGCCGGTAAGACTGTAAGTGGTTCACCTAGATTCCCAAACTTCTTCACGGGTCGCAGCAAACATTTTGCCTGGGTCGTTGCAGAGGCATTCAAATCACACCTGCCAGCGATTGGCTGGAAGCTGCTACAAACCGCCTGGCCATACACGACCGAAACAAATGTAAGTATTAGGGTGAGCACTTGTGAGACATGGTTCGTAAACATTGACTCGCTCCCAGCGCGGGTGATAGTGGTAACCAATATCGATTGTTTTAGAATGTAGCCAAAAATCGGACCCAAGAACAATGATTAACCGACTGCTGGCGTCATTACTGCTGTTCGTATTTGTTCTCTCAGCTCCACGTGAGCCCGCGTCAACCAAAGCTCAAACAGGTCGCGTCATTGCGATTCAAAACGTCACTGTCATTCCTGTGACTGGCGCATCGCCAATCGCAAATGCGACTGTGCTTATCGCGGGCGACCGCATAAGTGCAGTTGGTCCCAGCGTGAAAATCCCATCAGGCGCGCGCGTCATTAACGGCACCGGGAAATTCCTGCTTCCCGGCTTTATTGAAATGCACGCGCACCTCTCAAAAACACGCGCGTCATCAATGGGCCTGTTCATTGCCAATGGCGTAACCACTCTTCGAGATATGGGTGGTGATCACGAAGAGCTGTTGCGATGGAGGCGCGAGATACGCTCGGGGACTCGACTCGGTCCACGTATTTTGATGGCCGGTCCTTATCTCGAGTCTGCGCGAAACATCGAGCGCATGCGGAAAGATCCGCCGTCAGAAAGAGTGGAACCTTTTGAACGCACGCGCATCGGTGTGGGATCACCAGAGGAAGCACGTCGCGTTGTTGCCGAACTGGCTAAACGTGAAATCGACTTCATCAAGATTCGAACTGTCCAGGATCGCGAAACTTACCTGGCGCTCAACAAGGCAGCGGACGAGCATGGTCTAAAGCTAGTGGGTCACGTAACGGGGATTCCCCCCGAGGTCGTACTTGCGTCAGGTCAAGACGGTGTAGAACATGCGTTCTATCCATCGCTTCAAAGTAAGAACAAAGACGAGCGGCTGGCGGTATGGCGAAAGTTTGCTGAACGGGGCATCGTTGTTGTGCCTACATTGGTCTCGATTTTTGAAGGTACGTTTCCACCGACGGATAAGCTGCGCGCGATCGTTGAAGATGAGAAGGGACAAATCGATCCGCGCCGGCGGTATCTCGCGAAATATCTGGTACTCGATTGGCGGGAACAAGTACTTGAAGCTACCGAGGAGCGCCGTCAAACTCTGCGCAAGATTTGGGAGGAGATGGCTCGTCGAGATTTCCGCGAAATGCATGAGGCAGGGGTCGAGTTGCTCGTCGGTTCGGATGCAGCTGTACTAAACATCTTTCCGGGTTATTCACTTCACGACGAAATGGCATTGTTTGTTAGTGAACTGGGAATGACTCCTGGCGAAGTGATTGAGCGCGCGACGCGTCGCTCAGCGAAGTTCCTAGGGCTGGCAGATCAAATCGGAACCGTTGAAGAAGGAAAGATTGCAGACTTAGTACTACTTGACGCGAATCCACTCGACGACATCCACAACACTAAACGAATCTCGGCTGTGATTCTTCGAGGCACACTCTACGATCAGCGTGGCATTAAACGAATACTCAGCGATGTGCTAGCTGCTCCAGACATTCGGATCGATGATTGGGGAAGAACGTCGTCGGCGCGCTAGATAATTGACAAACCTTGTTCTTCACTCCGCTAGGAGTGGCATGTTTATAGCCCGCGACGCCACAGAAGACCTTCGCGGTTCGGACGAGCGGACACGGGGGCGGATTTGAATACTGAACCTCATCGTCCGCTCGTCCGAACCGCGATAGAGATTCCGGAGCGTCGGGGCTATAAACTATCACTCCTAGCGGAGTGAAGACCGAGGCATAGAGAGATCGAAAAGGTGTGCTCCAACGCTTTCTCTAGTTCATTCGTGGTGCATAATTCGATCGGCGCACTTCCTCTATTCTGCCCTCTTTCACAACTCCTTCAACCAGTTCATAACCAAGCAACGCAAAGACGCGACCGCGCAAGAAGATAGGTCGACTATTACCATACCAATCGACACATGAAGCGCGGCATTTGTCTTCGGTTGTCTGCTTCGGATTTCCCATCAGCTCTCCCAATTCCTGCAAACGAAATGAATCGTTTCGAAGATAGACTACCGATGCTGATTCGATATCGAGATATTCGTTACGACCACGTCCACTTTGCGCTACAGGTAATCCGACGATACCTGAGTTTGGGCCATCGGGTTTGTAGAAGAATCCGTGGCTGCGCGTTTCCCCCTGCGCAGCACTCTTTCGGATAAAATCAAATTCAACCTTCGGCAGGTTCTCCAGGCTCAGTGCGGTGAAGTGAAGATTGTCTTGCTCGGTACCAACAATTACTGCGCCAGACCCCATCGATTCGATGCGCTCGACCCCGTGCGAAAGGGGGACCTCGATCGCGTCGCCGCCTGACCAGCGAACAGCATAAATTGCGGACTTAACCTTCTCTTCCGGGGAGTAACCTTCGGCTCCGTACAGCAGATAATCGCCGACAAATCTATTCTGAAAATAACCGTCCGGTGTTGGCAATTTTCGATAATTTGACGTTGATACTTTTTCACCACCGTCGGAGAACGAGGCGAGCGACACTCGCAAGAGCGCAGCTTCACCTTCTGCTGAATCAGAGGCCCACATCGCATCGCCACTGCCCTCGGCGCGGACTAACACGTTAAGGTAGCCATCTGCACTTTCAAGAAAAGAGAATTGATCAACTGGGCCGCCCGAAACTTTGAGGCCGCTCGGCACAGAACCATCAAGTGGCATTCTATAAAGCAGCGCTTGGGCTGATGCAGTTTGTCCAACGCCCGGATAATCCGTAGCCCAAATATAGACGGCCTCGGGTGAGACGTAGAATGAATGTCCAGTGGGTCCGATTACACTCGTTGCTTCGCAGCGTAGCTTACCGCCGGTCGGATCGCAGATAGTTACCGTGTGTAGAGCGAGGCTATCTGAGTTAAATTCATATGCCGGTCGATAAACGCGTCTCGCCGAAACAATCCTCTTGAAATCTTCGTTCTGCGCCTCTTTCTTCCACTTCCGAAGCGCCGGGAAACTAGGAATTGGATTGTCGCGGTTCTGAATATAGAGCGGTGAGTAGAAGACCAATTTCCCACTAATTAGACGACTCGCGTAATTCCGCGACGAGTAGTAATCATTCGAGCGTAAATGATAGGTTGACCGGTAGGTGAGATCACCTTCGTCATCAATCGTAAAGAGTCCGATTTCAGTTCCACCTCGCTCGTAGCTGTAACCAATCACGATGATTGTATCGCCGGAGATCAGTAACTCGTCGTACCAAGAATCGACGGGGTTGATGTCAGGCCCAAACGCATCAATTGCCGAGACCGGTTTCAGTTGATTGTTGGAGATGTCGATGGTGAAGAGTCGTCCGCGACGCAGTAGCACCAAATGGTCGCCATGAAGCTTGACAATGTCTCCTTCGTCTACGCCTTCATGCTGCACATTCGTGATCGACTCGGAAGTTATCATAACGGTGGCCGAGGATGCGTCGACCGTCTCAGCGACTGTCCTTCTTCTCGCGGCGAGCCGATCGTCATATTTCTTTCGGTAATGGTCCAGATACTTCCGCAATTCCCACTCAGAACTAAAAGGACGCATCTTTTTTTTTGGAGTCACCTTGGACTTCGCATAGATGTTGTTTGTCGACACGCCAAATGAACCAAACAGACAAATGCTCAGCCATGCAATGGCGACAGTAAGGCGGATCGGTGCGCTCATAACACCTCCAGAACACCGGCGGCAATATGTTGGAAAGGCGGGTGGGGATTGACGCCTACTGAGATGTAATGGGCCGCGTGAGGTTTGTCCGTGCTGGACGATTTTTAGAACGGCACTGCGCTCACTGCGTCACGATAGTTCCCATTTGAACCACTTCGAAGTTCGATCCCGCAATAGTTTTCAAAGCATTCAACTCGTTATCGCTCCAACGCGGATCCGGAGCACCGCTGATGTACCAGTTCGATCCGTTATCAGCCAGGAACATTCCATATTTCTTCAGCGCTCTGAGAATCACCTGAATGCGCGGTGAGAATGTCGAGATATTAAACGAAGCCTTCAAACGAACACGCATTCCCATCGGTGGGCGGTTCGGATTCGTGTCGTTGCTTGCGTAATGCCGGGCAGGATAAACATACGCATGTCGGGTGTTCTGTGCGGTAAAGCGGAGCGCGTGCTTGATCTCGCCTTGTTCGAACACTTCATCGTACCGAACGAGTCCGGGAAAGATCGGCAGGCCCGCAGCATCAGCAGAGGTCCAACCTGCCGGGCGAAGTGCATTTGAGTTTAGATCGAAGATCGCACCGCCGCCTGCATTCCAGCTCGCTCCTCCATTCACAGGATATGCGTTGCCCATCTCATACAGTTTCCAGTTGTCGCGATCGATAACCAGCACGTGCCGGTCACCCGTGGAACTGGGGCCACCTTCAATCGGTGCATCGGGAGGCACCGGATACGGACCAGGATCGCTCTCATCGTCATACCATATGAAGTTCATCGGAACGCGTGGCTGCGTACCCGAGACGACGATATAAGGAATGCCGTTCGGAGCGCCGTTCCAAACGGTGCCAAAGTCAGGATGCAAGTTTACGGTGTTCCCGATACTCGCGATCAGATTGTTTGAATTCGGATCGACGGGTGAGTTCGAAATGTCCTGGTTCCAGGGATTGTCCGCGGGAAAAGGCACATTGCCGTGAAGGCTCGCGCCTGCACCCAAATCTGGAGGCGACAGCGTTGTCGGTGGATCGTCAGGTGGTCCACCACCAACATGGCCGATGCCGACACGCACTCGATTACTCGCGCGTCCATGCACTGTGATCCCAATCAACACGTCGCCGGGATCGCCGAGGTTTTGGTTAAGACGGATCACGAGCGCTCTCATCCAGGCATATCCAGTAACCGTATCCACACGTTCGACAACTAACGGATATCTGATGTGATTACCATCCTCTGCCTCTGCGGTCACCGCCTCAGCACCTTCACCTGTTAGCAAGCCAAGGTTTTCAACAAAGAGGAGTATGCGTGTTCGACTGTCTACCCCAAACTGGATCGTCTGAATTAAAGGAAACGGCTCGGCATAAAGTGTTACTGATTCGAGTGCGATGGCGCGCGTTGTATTAGTGCGCGTGACGAGTCGCGGCGGGGTTGATTGAGCGGCAGTGTTTTTAGTTGGCCCGGAAGAGACTGCCAAACACACTAAGATGAGCACGCCGAAAATAAGGACCACGCGCCTGAAGACACGAGAACGTTTACCTGATCGATCGGTACTCATTAGAACCGCCGTTTACGTGAGTTTGAGGAAGGGACAACAGGAGGGGCAGGAACAGAATTACGGTAGGATTTCTAGTGGGTTTAAGTCAAGAAATCTTTCATAGAGGTAGCCCGGTTACTGTGAATTCTTTTGTCGCCGCCAAGCTACAAGGGTCACAGTTATCACGCGGATAATTTCAAAGCGGGTTCGGGTGCGAAGTTAACCTGCGCAAAAAGGAGCGTTAAAGCGAATACTAAGCTGCACGAGCCGGTTTAAATCGAGTTACTCACTCCGGTAGGAGTGACATGTTTATAGCCCCGATGCCCAGGAATATTTATCGCGGTTCGGACGAGCGGACAATCAAGTTCAGTATTCAAATTAGAGACGGGTGTCCGCTCGTGGGAACCGCGATGATCTTATGCGGCGTCGCGGGCTATAAATATGCCACTCCTACCGGAGTGAAGATCTGACTTAAAGATCTTCGACGTTCGAACTAGACTTACCATCCAACAACACACGACCTGCGTATGACCTGGTCGTGTCTTCATTCAGAGTCGAGGAAAAACCTATGCTCTACATCAAGTTTCGTTGCGCCACTATATTCATTGCACTTCTTTCACTGGCGTTGCTGATCTCTGCTCAGACGCCATCGAAAGTGCTGCCGAAGCTACTGAGTGTCCGAGAACAGCAAGCGGTTCGGGAGCAGTGGCTCAAGAAGCGCTTGGACACGATGCTGCTGCCCATGATGAGACAGCAGAAGATCGACATGTGGATCGTTACCAACGAGGAGTTTCATCCAGAACCGGTCGTACACCATATTGCGCCACCGCTTCCGTACGTAGGGCGGCGAGAGTTCTTTATTTTTGCGGATCGAGGCGGCGAGAAGCTTGATCGAATCGCACTGGTGCGCTACGGCGAAGAGCATCTCAAGTACTTTTTTGAAGTTCTAACTCCTCCCGGTCGCGATATCGCCGCTACTCTTCGTCGCATCGTTGAGGAACGGAAACCAAAAACGATCGCGCTGGACATGGGAGGCACGCGAGGCGCGACGAACGGTTTGACTTACGACGGGTATAAGTTTCTGTCGGAAACACTGGGTCCAGACTATTCCTCACAATTCGTGTCCGCTGCGCCGTTGATCGTCGAATACATGGACACTCGTTTGCCCGAAGAGCTTGAGAACTATCGAACCGCTGTTGAAGTTACGGACATCCTCACGCAACGAGCTTTTTCGAACGAGGTGATCACCCCGGGAAAAACAACTGTCGGCGATGTAAGGTTCTGGTTCCTGCAACAGATCAACAATCTGGGCCTCGACACGTGGTTCCAACCCGATCTCAGAATCCAAAGACAGAATAAGCAGACAGGGACGACGCAGCAGTTTTTGGACGTTGCTGAGGAGTCAATGGTTATTCAGCGTGGCGATGTTATTCACATCGACTGCGGGATCAACTATCTCGGCCTGAGCACGGACTGGCAGAAGATGGGCTACGTGTTGCGTGAAGGAGAGAAGGATGCACCCGAAGGGTTGAAGAAAGCGTTAACCAACACCAACCGTTTACAAGATGCTCTTTTCACGCACATCAAACCGGGAGTTCAAGGATTCGAGGTTTACGACGCGACGATGGCAGACATGAAGAAGCTCGGCATTGAAGCGATGATCTACTCTCATTCCGTCGGCACTCAAGGCCACGCGCTCGGTGCCAGTATCGATTTTCGACGGCCTGCTGTTGGTGCGCCACCTGAGCCACCATTCAGAGAAGGTTCGTATACGGCCATCGAACTCAACACGAGCACGCCTGTCCCAGAGTGGAGCGGACAAAAGGTGACGATCATGATGGAAGATGATGCGTTTCTAACTCGAGATGGAATGAAGTGGTTTCGGCCGAGGCAAACCGCTTTCTATTTGATCAAATGAAACGTTTTGTAGGGGCGGCCCTCCGTGGTCGCCCGTTTGTTTGTTGTAGACGATTCATAAAGACGGGCGGCCACGGAGGTAATATTTCAGACTCGACCGCCCAACAACACGCGTGACAGAAAAACATTTAAGAGATATAAGGCCATAGCTTTATTACCAATCAGACGAGCCCTGTGGGGAATCCCAGTTCCCTGTGCGGCAATGCTCGCTTACGACACTGATTGGTTTTTAGCAATCTCTTTTCCTACAAAGCACTGCAAAGAATCGACGAGGGTAGAGCTAAGACGCTCTATGACGAAATTAATACGTCTTACGCGACGCCCGATAACGACATCGCGAACTTAGATTTGGGGATATCATTCTGGCAACGGGGTCAAGACTTCTATGTTGACGCGCTAAGGGCATTTCGCCGCGCCGTTCTGTTGAAACCCGATCTGGATACGTCAGGCCGAGCCCATTATCTGATTGGCGCGATCTACAAGGATCAGAAGAAACCTACGCAAGCAACTGGCGAATTTGAACAGGCGGCTGCCGCATATCAACAAGCGATCCGCCTCAACCCACGTGATGCTGAGAGTTATTACCGGCTGGGCTGGATCGATGTTGAGTTAGGAAGAAAGGCGGACGCGTTGCGGGTTTACAAGACCCTTCAATCGATCGATCCCGCAAAGGCTAAAGAGCTTTACGGGGAGATCAGCAAGAAGTAGTAGAAAGGTTCCTGCTATCATTTGTAGGGGCGGCCCTCCGTGGCCGCCCGTTTCTTTTCCTCGTCGATGAATCATGAAGAAGCGAGCCACGGAGGGCCGCCCCTACAATTCGTAAACGCGATTGTTGGTCACTCGTAACGTAGCACCTCGAGTGGATCGACTTTAGTAGCGCGTCGAGCCGGAAGACAACTCGCAATTACCGCGACAGCCATCAGCCCCACGGAAACTAAAGTAAGAGTGAATCCATCCGTTGGGGTCACTCCAAAAAGTAAGCTCGTCATCGTTCGGTTGAACGCGAATGCTCCGGCCAGTCCGATTGCAATTCCCACCAGTACGAGAACAACGGCGTACTTCATCACCAAACGCAGAACGTCGGTCCTTTGTGCGCCGAGCGCCATCCGGATGCCAAATTCGTGCGTTCTTCTGCCCACGTCATAGCTGATCATCGCATACAAACCTATGCACGCTAGTAACAAAGCCACCACGCCAAAGAAGCTGGAAAGTTTTGCCAACAGTCGTTCCTGTGTCAGAGCTGAATCCAAAAGTTGTGGCAGACTGCGGACACTGACGATCTCCAAATGCGGATCGACTGATTGAATCTCTCGGCGGACTGCCGCGGGCGATGCTACAGGACCTCGGCCACGAACGACCAACAGTGTTCCACCTTCGGTGGGGAAATAAATGAGGGGCTTAATCTTGTCACGCAGATTGCCATAGTTGGCATCGTTCACTACTCCGACGATTTCGATGTCGTACTTAACCGATTCTTTTGAGGGCACACCCCAGCCAAAACGATGTCCCAGCGGACTAGTGTCTCCGAAATAGGTTTGGGCCAACGTTTTGTTGATGACAGCGACCTTGGCGAATTCGCCGCGCTTCGCCGGGAGCTCCTGCCACGTAAAGTCTCGACCCGCGAGCAGAGATAGTCCCATCGTCTGGAAATAGCCCGGTGTCGCATTGATGGTTTGCACCTGCGCATCTTCCTGGGGACGTGGTTCACGACCTTCAACCGCGAGGCAGCACGTTCGCGACATCCCACTACGAAAACCAGTCCCAGCCATGCTCACGGATTGAACTCCCGGTGCAGAGCCGATTCTTTCGAGCAGCGAGCTGTAGAGTTGAGGAAGTTGTTCTACTTTGTAACCGCTCCCTTGCGGATCTATACGGACTTGAATCAACTCATCGGCAGCGAAGCCCAGGTCGACCGACCGCAGATTCCTCAGCGTCTTCACAAAGAGTCCCGCCCCAGTTAACAAGAGCAACGACAATGCAACCTGCGCAACAACGAGTGGGCGTGAAAGCCAAAGGCGCGGACGCGACATGGTGCTTGTCTTAAGCGCTGATGTTAGTTGTTGCCGCGTAACAATAATCGCCGGCGCGAGACCCGAAATGATCGCTGTTGCTATTGATAGCGCAGTGGTGAAGATCAAAATGCGACGGTTTGGTTCGACATGAAGCGGGAGTGGAACCGATCCTCCTGAAGCGAGGACTAACAGAATCCGTGTACCCCACCATGCGAGAAACAAACCGATGAAACCACCCGCAGAAGCCAACAAAAAACTCTCGGTAAGAAATTGCCGGATTAATCTGAAGCGGCCTGCGCCGATAGCCATTCGCACAGCCACCTCTTTCTGTCGCGACGTTGCTTTCGCTAATAGCAGGTTCGCTACGTTCGCACATGCAATAAGAAGCAGCAGGATCACACCAGCCATGAGAATGCGGAGTGGCTTACCAAACTCGGTACGAAAGCCGCCGAGTCCTTGTCCACCGGGCATGACTTCGATCCTCGCGATCCTGCCCGCTGCTCGTCCCATTGGAGCCGGTTCATTCCTGAGTTGTGCCAGCGAATTGTTGAGCTCACCTTGTGCTCGTTGCTGGCAATCACTGGCTTGACAGCGTGCCATTACGCGAAGCCAGTTAACATTAACTTCGTGAAGATACGATTGGCTGCCACTCAGAGGCGGTTCCATCATCAAGGGCGCCCAGACATCCGGAGCGCGTCCGACTGCTTCGCCAAAAAACGCGCGGGGAGTGACGCCGATGACTGTAAAGACCTGCTCTTTTATTTTGATTGTCTTACCGATGATGGAGCTGTCACCTGCGAAGGCGCGCTGCCAGAAGCCGTAGCTCAACACAGCAACTGAATTTGCTCCGGACGTTTGATCGTCGTAAGGACTGAGCGTCCGACCGACAATCGCGTTCACTCCGAGCACTTCAAAATATTCGCCGGAAACAAGCTGCACCTCAGCTTGACCCAAACCGGCAGACTCAGTGGCAACATCCAACCTGCGTGTGCCGTCCATCGCAGCGAACATTCCAGAGAACACTTGATTTCGCGCCCGCAATTGCTCGAATACAGGATGTGAGAAGTCGCGTTGCTCACCGCGTTCGTCGAATGTATCGAGCATCACCAGCTGCTCAGGGTTTCTTACGGGCAGCTGCTTGATCAAGACGAGGTCTACGATCGTGAATATCGCAGTATTAGCGCCGATTCCCAACGCAAGCGACAAGACGATAATGAATGTGAGCGGCCAGCTTTTAAGAAGTGTCCGTACGGCATAACGAAGGTCCTGCCATAAAGTGTGCATGGGGCTTCCTCCTGTAAACCGGTCTTCGATCGTTTTCAGTTTCACTCTTCAATAAGAGGAAAGTTCAAAAAACTGCAACTTATGGTCGACACACGTCAGGAGCCTCTGATTGAGCCGTCGATAGTGCCATTCAGTACCGTTCGCGGTAGCGGATGGCCAGGACTGAACGCGCCCAGTAGAGTGAGACGAGTGTTGAGTCCTGGCCATCCGCTACCGCGAACGGTACTGAATGGGAGCCTCCTTCAGTTTGTCGAACATAAAAACGGTTCACGGCTGTTTGTAGATACCGTAGTTTGGGTAGTTTGAATAGTTGCGACTGTGCGTGATGGTCTTAACCGCAAAGTTACGATTTTTCTTCCACCACTTCATCCAACGCTCCTTCGAATCTTTCGGCGGCTGAGTCTGTACGACGCCACCTCCGTAATGCCAGATAACATCGGCGACGGTGATGTTGGTCAACGCAATGTTGGCCGCGAGATTGATCCGTTCCGAATTGGGATTCGACTTAAGATCTTTCTGCCGGACCATCGCGTTGATGATTGGTTCTACAGCGCGTTCGTCACCGACCCCTCCGAGCAGGATGATTACTTGATCCTTGATTGCGGCATTCTTAAGGTTGTCGATTAGATACCGTTGCGCAGGTGGTCCTATATCCAAAAGCTCGCGCATAGGCTCGGTTAACTGTAAGTCCCACTGGAGCGGAGACGCGATCGGATAAGGGCCTTCCCAACGGTGCGTTCGTAGTTCACGAATGAGGTTGGGAATGTTTGGATCCTGCCCCATGACATCTGCACTCTGAATCACTGGAAAACCCGAAAGTAAAACAATAGCGAAGATCAGTTTGACCAGATTCATACACCACCCTGTTTCGAGTAAAGCGCAGGCCGTTCGAAATTGATAGAACGACCCGCATCCCTATTTATAGGGGCGGCCCTCCGTGGCCTCCCGCGTTTTTCGTGTGTTGAATGTGACGGACACAGCGGGCGACCACGGAGGGCCGCCCCTACAAATTGCTGTGTGATTCGAGTTGATTTAACTTTCGCGAGCTTGGGCGATCAAGGCTGCAAGTTCCACGTCAATGGTGTCGAGCCTTGGCCTGCCACATTGTCACCCGGAACGTCCGTAGCTAGTGCGTCGGTTCCGGCGGTCTTCACTATTGAGATGCGAGCAAACCAGGGGAAGTCGTCCGAACACTTCTTGCCGTTCCACATCGCAAACTGATGGAAGTTTATCCGTTGCCGCCGAGTGGTACCGACTGCAACGCTCGGAGGCAGGTTACCAAGACCCGGCGCGTCGTAATCGTATATCTTTCCATTCGGCTTGGGATCGTCGTCGCGCAAGATAACGTTCGACGTGTCGACCTTTGCTCCTCCGCTGTTCGTTGTTTCCAGCGAATTATTCGCGCCAAAAAAGTAATTGGCTGCTAAACGCTGACGATCCAGCATGATCTTCTCCTGGAAATTCTTTGGCGCCACCGTGCCGACGAGCTCGACAGCGTTACCCCAGAACTGCCCAACCACGGCAATGGATCCTGTGTGGCGAGTAGGTCCCAGAGTTGGGGAGCTATTGCCTTGCACTTGTCCAATGACGGATTTCGCATTGTTGTCTGAAGAGATGCTGCCACTCGTCCTGATTGTGATAGTCACCCACAGGACACTGAAGTCTTCATCATCCAGTTTCTTGCCCTGATCGTCTTTGGCTTCAATACGAACATTATCGCGTGAACTACTCTCCGTAATGCCTTTGATGTCGACATTCGTAGTCTGAGTGATCGTCAGCGACGTGGAATTGTTTGAAGCGAATTGTGCTGCTCCCGTTCCAGATTTCGTCGAGAGAGTCAGCGTGATGTTGGGTGCCGGAGTTGTCGGCGAGACAGTGACGCTGACACTCGCCGTATCGTTCTTAACAACAGCAACCAAATCGCCGATCTTCACTTTTGGCTTGGCAATGAAATCGACGACCAACGCTGAATCGAATAGACCATCAGCGACATTCGCCACTGTGAGATCAACTTGAATCGTATCGCTGGCTTCATTGACCGGAAGCGTGAACTCGCGCCAATCCGTTGCACCACCTGCATCGAACGACGAAAGGCCAAGACCGTTCATGGTCTGACTTTCAGAAGCTGAACCGCCTCCAGCCTGACTACGAATGGAGACGTTAAAGTAATCGTTGTACTGCGTTCCAAAGTATCCGCCCGGCACTTCGCTCGTAACGAACTTGTACCGCACTTTGATCTCCTGAATGCCTTCTTCGATTTGAAAAGTGCGAGAGATACTCTCCGGACCTTCACCAGAAGTATTCAAGACGAGATCCTGATCAGGCTGAGGAAGTGCGGTGGATCCGGAGGTAGTTGAATTCGGCGCGTTTGTGGCAAATTGGGCTGCCCGCTCTGCGCGTGATTGCGGTTGACTACTCGAGGAAGCCGATTGCGCTGAAAAACTGGGTTCTTCCAACGGAACGAACGTGCCCTCGTCGTGCGGAATGATTTGCACCGGAGCAGTTCCGATCTGCCATCCCGCTGTTCCCTGGCTCAGATCATTGTTATCGATGTTGCTTGGCGCATTGAATCCCTTGAGTTTGAGCTCTTCAAAGAACGCCGCGCCATTGGTAGCGACTGATGCGATAAGGTTCCCAGTAGCTGAAGCTTCAAGAATGATTGTGCGGTTAGGCAGGTTTGGAAATGCCACGCTGCCATTCACACTCGTTAAGGTCGTCTTAACTTGCTTGTCGTCACCGAGGCGTGCAGTTACGGACGCGCCATTCGCCGGCTGATTATTTTCATTCTTAATCGAAACGTTCAGCGTGAAAACGCCGGCCCAGAGGGTTGCAGCTTTGTGGACGATCTTTCCATCAGCGTCATAGCCGAAAAAGGTCAATTCGTTCTTATCATCAAAGAATTGAGCCGCAACCGTAACGAGGGTCGGTGTAACTTGGACGCTTGTGTCAGGCAGCTGAAACCCGTTGAGAAAGAGCTTCACCGTGGTGGGATCGGTATTGAACGTGCTGCCCGAGATTCCCAGTAGGATCGTGTTGTTGGTCGGATTGAAGTTCGTCTCGGAAACGCCGCTCAGGGTCACGATAGCTGGTGAGAGTGGTTGAATCTCGGCTGGCAGGTCAACGGACTGTGTTACATCGATAGAAACCTTTAGTGTTTGTGGAATCGTCTGGCTACCTGCTCGGACGTGAATCGTACCTTCATGTAAACCAAAACTGGTTCCTGCAGGAATCGAGAAAAACAGCGACACCGTTTGCGCTTGATCTGCAAACACGCTCGCGATTGTATTGGGTTGGATCGAGACGAGATCGGCAATCTCAGGTACAGCTTCGATGGTAACGTTGCTTAGGTTGTGGTCACTGGTGAAAGTTACTTGTTTTACTTCGCCACCGCCGGGAGATAGCTGAAGAGTGAGTTGGTTTTGTGACCATTTGATTTTGGGTTGCGCTGCCGCTAAGGAGACAGTCAAGGGAATGCTGCTGCTTAACAATGCGAGCGTGACAATGAATACGAATAGTTTTCGATGGTAGATGGAACGCATTTGAGGGATCTCCTTTGTTCGAATCGCGTCGCTTGTGGACGGTGCATGGGTAGATAGTGATTCCGAATACAGGACGACGTCCGACGGGAAAAACACACAGGCGTCAGTCACGTATCAATTGCTGTTGTTGGGCTTGGGAGTAAAAACAGTTAGCGAGGAATACAAACTGGGTTGGGAGTGCGAAACTTATAAAGCGTGAAGAATAAACTGTCAACGATTTTCGTCATTGTATTTGTAGGGGCCGGCCATCTGTGGCCGCCCGGTCTCTCTTAAGTTGATTCAAACGCGACACAGCGGGGACGCCCCTACAAATCAATCCGAGCTGATTGATTTTCATGGCATAGATCCGTCCTGTTGTGCGATAGTGGCCACACGCCGCAATGGTCTCCCGCCAGATCAGTCCTAAGTGAATTCTTTTCTGAGGTGTGAATGTCCACAAATCGCAACTTGCAGCCCGGACAGTTCTACGGCGAAATCCTGCGGAAGCGACAAGCGTCCGGCCTGATTCTTTCCGAACTGAAACACGACGCACCCAGAAAACTTCCTTCACACTCGCACGAGCTCGCTTACTTCTGTCTGCTCCTGAACGGCAACTACTGGGAGCAGCTTGGATCGCGCCGGGTCACTTATAAGCCGCTCACTGTGATGTTTCATCCTCCGGCGATGACGCACATCGATGAGATCGGAACAGCGGGTGGACGCTTCTTTAGCGTGGAGATTAAGAAGGAGTGGATCGATCGAGTGCGCGAGTGTATCGGTGCTACAGATCTCGACTCGAGCCTTCACGAGGGTGATTTAGCTTGGCTCGCGATGCGACTTTACCGAGAACACAAACAGATGGATGCGTGTTCGATGCTGACGGTCGAAGGTCTTGTGTTGGAGATGTTGGCGATTGTGGGTCGCATGAGAAACAGCGAGCGAAATAAACCGCGCTGGCTGTCGCGCGTTGTAGATCTCCTGCATGCAGAGTATCGGAACAATTTGAAGGTACAGGATATAGCGAACGAGATCGGAGTTCATCCGTTTCATCTATCGCGCGTCTTTCGGACTGTACATCGCGAGACGATTGGGGAATACGTGCAGAAACTCCGGGTGAAGTATGCGTGCGAGCAGTTAGCAATGGCCGAAAATGATCTGGCTACTGTCGCCCTCTCCGCCGGCTTCGCAGATCAAAGTCACTTCACGCGAGTATTTAAAAGCGTCACTGGTACTACTCCCGGTGCGTATCGGCAGATCGCGACGAACAAGAATTAGAACCTCGAAGATCTCCGCGCAACCTCTGCGTTCCTCTGCCGTCTCGCGGTTATGCAGATCACACCCAATAGCCAACTAACTCGGGACTGGTTCCGATCGTGGTCCGAGTAATGATGCTTCCAAGATAACCGCCGAGACGCCGAGGACGCCGAGGTTGCGCGGAGAGTTGAGTTGTACGCGAAAGGAGGCCAGTCACTCCTCAAGGTTCAAAACTCTCCGACGTATTCCATTCTTCAGAACGACCTCGTTGAAGTTTATAAGTAAGCCAACCTTCCAGCCCCCTAAGCGGAGATAGGTTAACAACTGCGCTTCATAGACCGGATGAAGGGCCTCCACTGATTTCGTCTCAACGACCACTGTATCCGCAACAATGAGGTCCGCTTCGTACGCTTTCCTGATAATGAGTCCCTTGTAGTCCAACGGAACCGGCCATTTTTGTTTTATTGGTATGCGACGAAGAAACAGCTCTCTCGCCAGGGATTCTCGATATGCTGATTCGAGCAGGCCCGGTCCAAGCGCGCGGTGGACTTCAATGGCTGAACCGATGATTTCACCCGTGAGGTTATTAACGGAGTGAGGCATGTTCTCAATTTCCTTAATTTTGATTTTGCGGTGGGGACCGAAGATTAGCGCGAGGGATCTTCGAAATTCAAGTACTACCGCAACGTCCGAGTCTCTGCGCAACCTCGGCGTTCTCGGCGTCTCTGCGGTTAAAGGGATCTCACCTAAACGCCAACCGAACCAGATAACCGCCGAGACGCCGAGGACGCTGAGGTTGCGCGGAGAGTTGAATTCACGACCAACTTCATTCTAGTTAAGGGGGATCGCATCGCGAATCAAAGGTTGATGCTTGTGGACCGAAACTAACCACCGAGTTCCAACGCCATAATATTTTTTCGATCGCGCACATACAGCCTTGTGCCGGCGAGTGAGGGTACGGTCCAGGCCTGGCTCCCAAGCAACTGAGTCTTCGAGATAACAGTCAATCCTTCTTGTGTCGCGGTCGCTAGCAACAGCTGACCATCTTCGTCAAGAATGATGAATCGTCCATCAGCAAACAGGAATGACGCTCTCGGAAAACTCCGATTGCGCCACAACACCTTTCCCGTCTTCACATCAACGGCCGTGAATGGCGCTGGCCCAAAATCACCACTTGATCCGTAAACGACATCGCCAACGCGGATCGCGTCAGTAAAATGAACTCGCATCAACCGGTGTGCCCACACCTCTTCAACATTCGTCTTATCTCCGCTGCGGCTGAGTTTGATGACGCGGCTCCCACCATCGTAGCCGCTCGAGATAAACAGCAACTTGTCAGAACCCCACACCGGCATAGTCGTGTTCAAGCCATAATCAACCGGATGTGGATGGCTCCATAACAGGTTGCCATTGTTTGGATCGACTCCGACAACTTCGCTATACATGAAGGCGACAAGTTGGTCCTGGCCGTCGACGTTGATCACAATCGGTGAAGAGGTCGAGTTACGGAAGTCGTGCTTCTTCCACGCCACTGAACCATCTTTTTGATTGAAGGCGACAAGCGAACTAGCCTGACCGCCAACCATCATCACCACTTTGTCTTTGTAAGCAATTGGACTACAGGAATACCCGTTCACTCGCAGCGTTCCTTGAAACTCAGTGATTAGATCGTGCGACCATATGACTTTGCCATTCGTTTTATCGAGGCAGTGCAACTTGCCCGTAGCGCCTGAAGTGAAAAGTAAATTGCCGGTGACGAGTGGTGTCGCGTGTGGTCCAGGTCCATTCGACATGTCGTATTGAGGCGAGAACGGTGCGGCATAACTGTATTCCCAAAGGGTCTTACCAGTCGCCGCGTCAAGAGCGATGACAATCTCGTTCTCGCCTTTTCGATACATGGTGTAGAGCGTTCCGTGTTCAGCGACGATTGCGGAATACCCTTCCCCCAACTCTCTTTGCCAAATTCGGTGCGGTCCACCTGCCGGCCAGCTTGCAGCCAGACCTGTCGTATCCGATTTAAAGTTGCGTTGGGGACCACCCCACTGCGCCCAATCAGACGACTGCGCGAAAGTAGTACCTGCCGTCATCAACATGAAGAGGGCGATGAGTGCGGAATGTTTTCTTAAATACATAGGCATCCTCTGCCTCGATAAGATAATGACCTTCGGAGTAACTGTTTGGGGCGGACCTCCGTGGTCGGCCCGCGTTTCCGAATGTTGAATCTGACGCGACACAGCGTAAGGTCACGGACGGCGGCCCCTTCAGTTAAGGTTTCGCCGTCGGTCTCTTAAAGCTAGCGGGATCAACCTGACCGTTTATCGTTATCGATTCGATCGTTGCTGACTGAGGCGGCAAAGGCTGACCGTCGAAAGTTGCTGCGATCTTAAATGGCAAAGACATGCCTTCGACGGTACGAAAATCCGAATAGCTAATTGCTATCTCGCCCAAGACGCCACCGGGACCGCGTCCGTGATATGTCTGCGTAAGAATGCGCCCTGTCGACGGATCAATTCCCAGCGTCGTTGTGAAACCAGGAAGCTCAACGTCGACTCGTTCAACTGACGTCTCACCTACCTTGTGACTACCGGCAGCAAAGGCTTTGAAATCAGGCAACGTCCTTGCTCGTAGCAAAACGATGAGCTCGTGGTTGAGCTCTTTAACGACTGCTCTACGTGTGCCTTCCAGCATCGGGTTCGCTCTGTTGTTGAAGACAAAAAACGAATCGGAGGGACTGATGACTGAAGCGACCGTGAATGTTGGTCTAATTGTTTCCTGCCGCAGCGTACCTGGGAAGACGAATAGCAACATGCTCCTGATCTGGTTATCTCGAACGTCTTTCTTCTGAAAACTGACGAGTTGGTCCAACTTTGATCCACCCAACGCCGACACTGCTTTTGCAATGAGCTCCTGTCCGCGCTTGGTCATCTCTGCGGTAGGCGACTTAGGAGATGGCGGTACTTCGAGATACTTTTCGGGTGTTGCCTTGAAGAGTGTTTGGCATTCTTCGGAACCAAAGATGTAAATGCGGCCATTGTGAACAGCGTAGAGATCCGGGTTGCCAGTGGTCGGTGCTCCCATGCGCGCACAGTGGCCGTCTAACTGGATCTCGTAACGCGTAGGATCTTTTTCGAACGTTGCCTTGTTCTCCGCGTTGGCGAATATGTATTCAAATTGCCCACGCGTAACTTTGTACTTGATGTCGCCCTGAACTTCTTTCCCCTGCGTCAGCATCACAGGGTCGAGACCTTCAAGCGGAATGATTGTTTGAGGAGCGGGTGATAAGTTTTGCGCGCTGCCATTAGTCGCAGACCAAATGAAAAGTATGAGTAAACAAAATAAGACTGACGTTTGATGTCGAATGATCATCACGACCTCCTGTTTTCCGATTTTCTTTGGAGTGCGACGGCCTGCCGTCGCTTTGTTATCGACACTCATTAGCATCTCGGAATAGAAAAGCGACGGCAGGCCGTCGCACTCCAAAGATCTAAACGATCCAACCCTTGCTTTGGTATTCCATGTAGAACGCGGTCTGTTCCGCGACTTGCCTGCCGAAGTAACGTTCAACAACTCTCAGCGCGAGATCGATTCCCGATGTTAAGCCTCCGGCAGTAGAAATCTTCCCGCCTTCGACGAAGCGCAGACCTCGTTTCAATTTCACATCGGGGAAAGCCTTTGCAAACTGTTCGAAAAAGTCGTGGTGAGTAGTAGCTTCTTTCCCTGCCAGTAGCCCGGCCCGTCCTAATTGAAATGCGCCTGTGCAGACAGACATCGTGACATCGGTGGAGTCGACGATCTTGCGAAGCCACGCGTGCAGAGCTGGCGAGCCTGCTTGAGCTGGGATCACAACAATCTTTGGAGGCGGAGCCGTTTCAAACGTATGGTCCGGAACGATCTTCATTCCGCCTGAGGATTCAATCGGATCAGTTTTCTCCGAAACTGTGTAGAGACTGAAGGGTTGTCGATGGTTGCCATCTCTTTGAAGCATCACATCCTGAAAGACCTCCCATGGTCCAGCGAAGTCAATCATCGTCACGCCTCTTGAAATGGCGAAGGCGACGATAATCGGACCATCGGGCGGAGTTAACTTGTTGTCGTCCGAAACTTCGGATTCACTCGTCAAAGAAATGGGGATTGCGGGAACGATGTTAGTGCTTATCAGTGCGGCAGCTGATGAACCAGCAAACAAAAACTCTCGACGTCTCATTTGTTTCTCCTTTGAATCAGTCTGATTCGGAGATTAGCAACGCGGATTTTGCGGAGTCTTGTACGGAGCGAATCCGTTTGAATGAAACAAACGAATAATACGTGAGGGTGTTCGTATGGAATTGTAAAAAGTTGTTAAGAGTTAAAGCTGATCCACCGATTACACAGATTACTTTTAAATAGCGACGTTGCGCGGTCAGGTCACCACGAAGAAGACAGTAGGTTAAGACATCAACGTCGCTAACTAAAGTAATCTGTGTAATCGGTGGGAGTCGGTGGATCTGCTGTAGTGTGCCCAATCAAGCACACCTGCTACTGAATGTCTCTTCTTTAATAGACACCTCTCCACTTGAACGAACCGGATCATTCGAAGTTCTCACTGGGTATGACTCTTGCTGGTGCTATGAGCAGATACGAACGCTCAAACTCACGATGAGGTTTTACAAGCTATGGCACCACAACTCGTTACTTTCCGTCTCACCACCCTTCGATGCATTAAAGAGTCAGATGCGAGGGGAGGATCTGAACCATACCTCTGGGTCACCTACTTTGCACTTGATGGGCGCAATATTGCGCAAGCGAATCCTCTGACAATCGACACCCCTCCCGCCACGTTTATCCGGAAAGAATTCCCAGACAATGTGGCGGACGGCCAGGTTATCAACGTTACCGCGTCGCTCAGCAACCGCAGTTTTCAGGTTGATCCCGGACCGCTCAATTTTATGATGGCAGGCTGCATTGCTGTTCTACTGGAAGAAGATGACACGCCGGAGAACGCGATCATTGCTGGCCACCTGGCGTATTCCAAGGAGATCGAGAAGCAATTAAATGCTTTAGTTAAGAAGCGAATCTCCACCGCCGATAAGAGCGAAATCAAGGACTCAGAAGTGAAGGTGATCCGCGACGCAGTAAATTCGAAAGTAAAATCGGCGATCAAAGACAACCTTTCCCTCGGACAGAAATTGTTCGACAACCAGGATGACCTGCTGGGTTTCACTTTCGTAAATCTCGTCAACGAAGCTATCCAGACGAAGACGTTTGATTTCCCGGAGATTTTCGAAGGCGATAATCGACAGTCGTCTTCCAACCGTTTTGTGCTTTCCGGCGCCGTTACAGCAGGCCCGGTTCCGCCTCCGCCCGTTGAGATTTGCAAGACGCAGAAGGCCGCAGTGAACGCGAAGCTTCAAGAGATTCAGGGACTCCAAGGCGTCGTTACGTCGTTGCAGCTACAACTACAACATGCGACGCCACAACAAAAGCCGGGCATCGTTAAGGCTATCCAGTCCACCAACGATCAACTCACCAAAGCACAGGCGGAGTTGGCAACACTCCAAGCCGCTTTGCAGGCATGTCTGAAGAATCCTTTTTCCGGGACACACATTGATATCTCGGATGCTGTTTTCGTCACGCACTAGAATAGGATTCAGTTCAACGCATCCGAGCAGCAACAACAAGGGCATCATCGCGCACTCCCGCGCGGTGATTCCCCGTCTGCGTGTTTGTATTTGAGATCCTAGTAGCGATTAAAGAATTGATCGGCCGTTATTAGTAGTGCGAAACCCGCTTACTGGTCAGCCCACGTTTCGTCTTTTCTTTAAGACGCCCGTCATGACCCCCAGACCCGAGACGAGTAAAACCACCGTTGCAGGTTCAGGAATAGCACTCGCTGCCGCTGAGGCGGCGAAGATACGGAGACCGATCGTGTTCGGAACGCCGTACTGAAGGGTTACTACCCTCGACAGTAACCCTGGGG